>CAOMFZ010000010.1 GCA_948482415.1 uncultured Mailhella sp. | reverse complement strand
CATAATAAACAAAACCGTTATAGACAACGTCTATAACGGTTTTGCGTGTAGGGGGATTGGGGGGAATAATTCCCCCCAAGGAAAATAAAAATTACGAATGTTATGCGGAAATGCTCTAATATCCACTGCATACAAAAAAGCCGGCATAATGCCGGCTTATAATTTTGCATTTTAACTTACTCTTACAAGAAGAAAATAAGAGTGGTAAGAATAAAGACAGGCCACAAAATACCAATAGACCAAGCCATGTAGCCAAAGAAGCTGGGCATCTTGATACCGCTGTTTTGAGCAATGGAGAGTATCATAAAGTTTGGAGCGTTACCAATATACGTTACAGCACCCATAAATACGGCACCGGCAGAAATAGCAGAAAGTGTGGCAACATGCTGCATGAGGTACTGTGCGTCACCGCCGGCAGTGTTAAAGAATACAAGGTAGGTGGGAGCGTTGTCGAGGAATGAGGAAAGGATACCTGTCATCCAGAAGAACATATAGTTAAGAGGTTCGCCGGTGGCCGGGTCAGTAACCATGCTGATAAGGCTGGCAAGGCTGCCTTCTGTTCCTGCGCGCAGGATAGAAATAGCAGGAATCATACTGAGGAAAATACCAATAAAGAGCTTTGCAACTTCCAAGATAGGATCCCAGTTGAAGTCGTTGAGTTCTCGGCATTCTTTTGAAGTAAGCTTCATGGACAGGAAGACAATGACAAGCAAGCCTAAATCACGGACAACATTTTGCAAATCAAGGGTAATACCGTGGTAAACTTCAAAATGCACATCAGGGTTCCAGCTGCCGCTCAAAAGAACAAGACCAACGATGCCTGCAACAAATATCAGGTTAATCTTACCATCCAAGCCAAGTTTTTCAGCTTTTTCAGCAGCTTGAGGTCTTGGGGAACCTTCTTTTTTATAAAGAATGGTATCAACAACAAAATAAAGAGTTAACAAAATAAGAGAAATAAAGGCAGTTTTTACAAAAAGGTGAATTGTTGTCCAGAAAAAGCTAACCCCTTTCAGGAAGCCCAGGAAAAGCGGCGGGTCACCAAGAGGAGTTAAAGAACCGCCGATATTTGCTACCAGGAAGATAAAGAACACAACCTGGTGCACACGATATTTGCGGTGTTTATTAGCACGGATAAGAGGACGAATAAGGAGCATGGCTGCACCTGTTGTACCAATCCAGCTGGCGATGATTGTACCAAAAGCCAAAAGACCGGTATTCACTGCGGGTGTGCCAACCAATGAGCCTGTTAAGCGAATACCGCCGGCAGCAGTAAAAAGGGCAAGCAAAAGAATAATAAAGGGCAGGTATTCAAGCAAAACGGTTTCTACGGCATAAAAGCTGACAAGCTCGAAACCAAAGACAAGAGTTGCAGGAATCAGAAAGGCAAGTCCCCAGAATATTGCAACTTTACCAAAGTGGTGATGCCAAAAATGTGGCACAGCGAGTGGGCAAATAGCAATAGAAAGCAACATACAAACAAAAGGAATTACCCAATACAATTCCATAGTTTTAGGAAATGCCAGATGTTCAGACGCTAAAGCAGCAGACGGCAGTAAAAGCATTAAAGCCAATAATGGCAATAAAAAACGCATTTTAGGCATTAGTAAATACTCCTTATTTAGTTTTAAAGCCATATAAATTTATCATTAAAACGTGAGGCAAGCAAGTAAAAATCTTCACAATAAGCCCTTGCAGGGATTTTTCCTTGACAAGATTTGCAAGAAGTCGCAAAAAAAACTATGGATACTTCACAAATGCGGAAACTCACGCCCACCACACACAGACAGAGCATTTATATTTTTGAGAACGGAAAAAAATATATCAATTTTTCTTCCAACGATTATCTCAATCTTGGCACCAATGAAATTTTGCGGAAAAATTTTTTAGAGCAAATCCTTGCCGAGAAAACGCCTTTTACAGAAAATCTTTTCAGCGAAGCACTCTTTTCTTCCTCCTCTGCACGGCTTTTAAGCGGAAATTCAGCTCCTTACACGCGTCTGGAAAATTTTATAGCCAAATGGTATGAAAAAGAAGCTGCCCTTTGCTTTAATTCCGGCTATCATGCCAATTTGGGAATTATTGCAGGACTCATGCAAAAAAATGACTGCATTTTTTCTGACAAACTCAATCATAACAGCATATTGGCAGGCATAAAACAAAGCAATGCCGACTTTTTTCGCTATAAGCATTGTGATTGCAGTCACCTTGAGGACTTGCTCAAAAAACACCGCAAGGAATATAAAAATGCACTCATTGTTTCAGAATCTGTTTTTTCCATGGACGGCGACAGCGCTTCCCTTGCTGATTTAATTTTCTTAAAAGAAAAATATGACTGCACTTTTATGCTTGATGAAGCCCACGGCATCGGCGTTTTAGGCAGGGACGCCCAAGGCTTGTGCAATGAAAAAGAAAATTTTATCCCTAAAATTGATATTATTATGGGAGCGCTGGGGAAAGCCTTTGGCTCACAGGGAGCATATTGTACGGCAGACAAAGCAATTATCGACAGGCTGATTAATTTTGCCCCCACCTTTATTTTTTCTACGGCTCTTCCGCCTATTCAAATTTTATGGACAGAGTATCTTTTAACAGAATGCATGGGATTTATTTTACAGCAGCAAAAAAAATTAAAAAATCTTTTGCAGGAATTTTCCCTTTCTTCCCAAATTGTGCCTGTTATTATTGGTGAAAATGAGGATACTGTCAATATTGCAAACCACCTGCGGGAAAAAGGCTTTTTTGTTTTGCCTGTCCGCCCGCCGACGGTGCCCCTGCACACTGCCCGTTTACGCCTTTCTCTTTGTGCTGATATGAAACCCGCACAGCTTGCGCAACTTTTTTCTGAACTGGAAGCCTGCAAATGCAGTATGAATGGTTAGCAAAGGGACAAAGTACCCATTTAATCCTTTTTTTCAACGGCTGGGGCATGACAAAAGACAGTATTGCCCATTTGACCGCAGAAAATGCCCAAAGCAAAAACTTTGACTGCCTGCATTTTTACAATTATCAGGAAAAAACATTGCCTGAAATTGATTTTTCAGCCTATGAAAAAATAACTCTCATTGCCTGGTCCATGGGCGTGTACATGAGTTCGCAGTTAGAACTTCCCCTGACCCGAAAAATTGCCTTTTGCGGAACAGGCAGTCCCATTGATGAAAAAAACGGCATACATCCAAAAGTATACCAATTAACCATACAGTCCTTTTCAGAAAAAACACTGCCGCTTTTTTCAAAAAAAATAGGCTTTCACATGGACAACACTCGCCCTGCAAAAGAATTGCAGCAGGAACTTATTGCCATTCAATGCTGTAATTTTCCAAAGAAAAAATCTTTTGACTGTGCTTTTATTGCCGATAAAGACAAAATTTTTCCGCGGGAGACGCAGGAAAACTATTGGAACACGCACGCAAAAAAAATTATTCACCTTGCGTCAAAGCATTATCCCTTTCACCTTTTCTCATCGTGGAAAGAAATCCTCAATCAAGCTGAAAATTAGCCATGCAAGCACTCAATCTCGATAAAAAAACTATTGGCAATAATTTTTACAAAAGCCGTTTTTTGTATGAAGAAAATGCCCTTATCCAAAAGAAAATGGCTGAAAAATTAACCTCTTTTTTAGCTCCGTCCTATGACAATATTTTAGAAATCGGCATAGGCACAGGCTCACTGACAAAACTTGTCTATGCCTCCTGCCGGTTTAAATACTATTATGCTATTGATATTATAAAAGAAAATAAGAATTTTTTAGAAACGCGATTTCCAAGGCTTTCTTATGCATGCTTTGATATGGACAATATCAAAAACTATTATCCCGCGCAGCAATTTGATTTAATTATCTCTAATGCGGCTATCCAGTGGAGCAGTAATCAAAACGCATTAATTCAAAACTGTCTGAACCGCCTGAGCCCTGACGGCACACTGGCTCTTGCTTTTTTTGGTGAAAAAAATTTTTATGAAATTAAAGATATTTTCGGGGTTGGGTTAACCTATCTGAACCAAAAAGAAATTTATGCGCTTTGCAGCAATTGTACAGTAGTACATTATTCAGAAGAAACAGAAGAACTGCAGTTTCCGGATACCATAAGCCTGCTTCGGCACATCAAAAATACGGGTGTTGGCGGAATGAGCCATACTGTATTAAAAAAAGAACAATTAAAACAGTATACTAACAAATTCCATAATATATTAACCTATAATCCTGTCTATTGTATCCTCAAAAAGGCAAGCTAAATTTTCTGCTGTCAATTCCTTTAGTTCCGGAAGACAAAAAAGCGGTGTTTGCGTGTAAGCGGAAATTTCCTCACAAACATGCCGTACAGCAATATCGTCTGTTGTTTCAGGAAATCTGTTTAATAGCAGTCCTTTTACCTGCAAGCCATATTTTTTGGCTATGCTGTCTGTCATTAAACAATGATTGACAGTACCAAGCCGGGAACGTGCCACAATTACACAGGGAATTTCAAGAGCTTTAATAATATCTGCCATGGTCAGGTGCTCACCAAAATGCACGGGACAAAGCAAACCTCCTGCACCTTCCACCAGCACAACATCGCATTTCTTTTGTAACGCTGCAAAATCTCTTCTGATTTTTTCCATAAAAAATGCTGTGCCCGCCAGTTTCATTGCCAAAGCGGGGGAACATTCCCCTTGCAGTAAATAGGAACAGCCACAAAGGATAGTTTTTGAAAAATTTTGCATAAGCGCTAAATCGGGAGCAGTTAATTTCCCGTTTTCAACATATGCACCGCTTTGCAAAGGCTTGAATACCCCAACCCTATACCCGGCTTTTTCCAAGGCAAGAGCGAGAGCCAGCGTCATCACGCTTTTGCCCACATCTGTATCCGTGCCTGTAATAAAAAGGCTTTTGCCCGCGAGAGTTTTCATTATCCCAGCACCTCACGCATAGAATCGTATGCTATTTGCAGGAGTTTTTCGATTTCTTCCTCTGTAATCACATAAGGCGGCATAAAATACAGACAATTCCACATGGGACGAAGCAGTGCACCGCGCTTAAGCCCTGCCAAATAAATTTTTTTGCCGATTTGTTCTTCATAGGCAAAACATTCTTTGGTCTCTCTATTTTTGACAATTTCCACAGCACTGACCATGCCCCATTGCCGCACGTCCCCCACATAGGGATAGTCTGCAAAGCGTTGCAAACCTTTTTTAAAGGCTTGTATTTTTGGCTTGAGATAATTTTCCATATCCATTTCCTGCAAGATATTCAAATTCTCATTTGCCACCGCACAAGCCAAAGGATTAGCCGTAAAACTATGCCCATGATAAAAAGTTTTCATGCCGTCCTTATCATCGTCATAAAACGCATAATAGAGCTCGTCCGTGCAAAGGGTCACAGCCAGAGGCAAAAATCCTGCGGTCAGAGCTTTTGCAGAACACACAATATCAGGCACTATGTTCGCATGCTCATAGGCGTACAGTTTCCCTGTGCGGTAAAAACCCATTGCCACTTCATCATCAATTAAAAGTACTTGGTATTTATCGCAAAGTTCGCGCAGTTTCGTCAAAATTTCTGCCTTGTACATAATCATGCCGCCGGCAGCCTGAATAAGCGGTTCAATAATAATCGCAGCAATTTCTTCATGCCGTGCCTTCAGTGTTTCTTCAACCCCCTGCAGGCATTCACACTGACACGTTTCTTTTTCTTTTCCGCAGGGACAGCGATAGCAATAAGGACTTTTTTCGCGGATAATATCAAATAAAAGAGGACGATAGACCTTGTGGTACATATCAATCCCCCCGACAGAAACCGCGCCTAAAGTATCACCATGATAGGCATTTTCAAAGGCAATGAATTTCTGTTTTTTGCTGCAGCCCTTGAGCTGCCAGTATTGATACGCCATTTTGAGGGCAACTTCGACAGCAGTGGAACCATTATCGGAATAAAAAACATGCCTGAGTTTATTATTGACCATGGTTATAAGTCTTTTTGCCAAAGAAATTGCAGGGTTATGGGTAAAACCGGCAAAAATAACCTGTTCAATGGTACAAGCCTGCTCATAAAGCGCTTTTGCAAGTCTTGGATTTGCATGCCCCAGGCTGTTCACCCACCACGAAGACACAGAGTCAATATAACGATTGCCGTCTATATCCTCAATATAAATGCCCTCGCCTTTAACAATACAAATAGGCTTTTCTTCTCCCTCATATTGTTTCATTTGCGTAAAAGGGTGCCAAACATAGGTTAAATCATCATTAATCCAATCCTGCTTTGTCATTTGCGCTCCACCTCACAATTACAATAATGCTTCGTATACTCCTAAGATGCGAATATCATAACAAAATTCTTTCAGCGCCTGCATAAGTTCCGGTTTTTCACATAAATTTGCCTGTGCGTCAGCAAAAAAACGGTATTGCCATGCACTGCCCTCCAGCCTGTTACAGGCAGGGCGGGATTCCAATTTTGACAAGTTGACATCTTGCTTTTGAATAGTCTGCAAAACTTGTGACAATGCCCCTGCTTTATCCACAACCGTAAAGGTAAAGGACGTTTTCGGCTTTTTGACCATGGCAGAATTTTGCTCTTTGGCAATCAGCGCAAAACGCGTCACATTTTCTTTACTGCCGGCTATATCCCTGGCTAAAACCTGCAAACAGGCATCGCCTTTTACCAATTCGCAAAGCCTTTCATGCCCGACTGTTGCAGCATTTTCTTCTGCCAGAGCCCTTTTGGCTGCTTCTGCTGTGGAACTCATTTCCACAAGTTTGGCATTTGGGCAATGCTGTTTCAAAAATACATGGCTTTGCATAAGAGCCTGCGGATGAGAATACACAACCTCAATTTGTTCCAAATCCGTATTTTTGGAAAGCAAACATTGACAAACACGATGATAATGCTCGGCAATAATATGGACGGGATATTCTTCAAATAAATCAAGGCATTGTCCTACAGTCCCCTGCAAAGAATTTTCCAATGGCACAAAGCCGCACTGCACTTCACCCGCATGCACTTTAGCAAAAATAGTATTGAAATCAGAACATGGCACAAGATGAATACTTTTTCCCATAAGCTCTTCGCCGGCAAACTGGGAAAAAGTCCCAAAAGGTCCTAAAAAAGCCATGGATGTTTCTTTTTGCAGCAAGCGGGAACAAGAGAAAATTTCTGTCCAAATGTGAACAATGCTTTCACTTGGAAGTTTTTGCTTTTCTTCGCCGGTTTCTTCTGTTGCCTGTAATGTATTATTTAATTTCTGCAAATGAGCAATAATTTCTTTTTCTCTTACAGGATAAAAGATAGAACCGCCCTGCTTGGCTTTTCCCACCTGTTTACTGATATAGGCTCTTTTCTGCAATAATTCCAAAAGTTCCACATCAAGAGCATTTATTTTTTCCCGTAAAGCGAATAATGCATCTTTGTCCATGTTCTATTCCATTCTTTATAAAACTATTCCGTAATATTTTCGTCAATACGCATGCCAAAATGGCGTCCTGCTGAGTCCAAATGGCACAGAACTTCATCGCCTTCTTTCAAGGTGACTACACTCACAGGCTTGCCACTTTTGTCAACCAGGCGGATTGTTTCGGCATTTTGCAGGAAAACGCCGCCTTTTCTGCCGTCCTTTGTTTTTGCTTCAATCATCAGCATGGGGCGAACTTCCACCTTCACTCTGCCAACAACGGCACTTTTGCAGTGCCCGCTTTTATCCACAATCAGCACTTCTGAGCCGGAACCAAGCTCCTGAAGATAACTTGTCCTGTCACCGGGCATCATGGCATAGGCATGCACGCCGCCGGCATTAACCCGAAATGGTCTGGAATTGACATATTCATTGTCTTCGGTTTCAGCATGAACCAAAAAGGTAAAGGCTGAAGAATTGCCGCAAAGCATGCCTTGTCCCACTTCCAGCACAGAGAGGGTATCCACGCAAACCCTGTGCCCCAAGCCAACAGTCTGGATTTTGGTAATAACGGCAGGCTCAAGGGTCATGGCTTCGCTTCCGGTTTGGGCAAGTTCCATAATTTTACGGATATCGCCCATACCTTTTGCTGAAACAATAATTTTGTCCACACCGCGTTCCAAAATGCCAAAGGCAAGCTTTGCTTCAGCATAGGAATTGACGGTCAAACAAATATTTGAAACAATATCTTTTTTTGCAAGAAGATTTTCCACAGGGATAATCTCAAACTTGGTCAGCGTGTGCAGAATATCAGGATTTTTGCGTACAGCATCTTCATAGGCGAGCTCATCTTCTTTTTTATCAAGGGCAAAGCGCTTGACACTGTCACTGCCTGTAAACTGCACACGCGCAAGCCCTTTTATTTCCTCAATATGCGTATCTTCAGTAATAATACCGTCAACACCTGCTTCAAGAGCGAGCAAAACAGTATCCTTATCAAAAGGAAGAACTTCTGCAAAAACAGTACGTTTCATTATTTTTCTCCCATTGATTCTAAAGCTTGTTCCACAGTCCAGTTTTCGTGCACAATGCCGCGGAGTGCACGAACAAGTGCTATTCTGTTAGGATGCTGGAAAACATTGCGTCCAACGGACAAACCGGAACCGCCGGCCTGCAGTGAATCATAAACAACCTGCAAAAAGTCTTTGGTTGAATTCATTTTTGCACCGCCGGCAATAACGACAGGAATACAGCAGGATTCCACAACATGACCAAAGCTGTCAATATCACCGGAGTAAGGGACTTTTACCACATCAGCACCCAGTTCAACCCCAACACGGGCACAGTGTGCGACAAGTTTCGGATCATAGGAATTTTGAATTTTTGGACCGCGGGCATAAACCATGGCAAGAAGAGGCATACCCCATCTTTCGGTTGCTTCGCTTACTTTGCCCATTTGCGCAAGCATGTCACGTTCGAGTTCATCACCAATATTGATATGGATAGATACGGCATCAGCTCCAAGACGAATAGCTTCTTCAACTGTGCCTACAAGTGTTTTTGAATTTGCGTATGGGGATAAATCAGTTGAAGCAGACAGATGCACAATAAGACCTAAATCTTTGCCGCAATTTCTGTGTCCGCAGCGTACCAGACCTTTATGCATAAGCACGGCATCAGCACCGCCCACAGACATATCCTGCACAGCTTCACGCATATTCACAAGCCCTTCACATGGTCCGACAGAAACACCATGGTCCATGGGGACAATAATACAGCGGTTGTTTTCACGATTGAAAATACGTTCTAAGCGAATTTTTTTACCTATACTCATGGCAATTTCTCCTTTTACCATTTGGTTTGCATTTTTTTTGAAGTTGAAAACAAAAAAACCACGGACTTTTTATGTGCCGTGGTTTTTCTGTATGTATTTAATAGATGTGACTAAGCACAATACCCATAACCACAGGCACTTTCAGCAAAATAGCTAAAGTAATAAAAGCTTGTGAAAGTTTGGTTATGAGTTGTATTAAACATCTATTTTTCCTAATTTAGTTTTATTCCCAAGCGGGAATGATTTTTAAATATTCCTTTCAATTTTACTTGTCAAGAATTTTTTAAGAGGCTTTCTTATACGCTTCCCTTAGTATGCTTCAATGGTTTCTACAGGCTGGGTTAAAAGAAATTCACCTTTTTCAATCCATTTCTTCAATTCCTGCGCAATTTCAAGTGAACGCTGATAAGAGGTCAGCGGGTGTGTTTCCACTTTTTTACCTTCAATGTCAATGGTGCCGCTGACAAGTTCCGCATAGCTGACATGCTTGATTATTCTTGGATTTAAATTTTGATAATCACGGGAATAATCTTTAACCGGCATGAGAATATCTTCATTGCTTACGCCTGTAAACTGCGCCATTTCAGCATTTAAAATCGGAATAGGAATACCGACGCCCACCGCAATACTGACGCCGTACCCCAAGAGGGAATGGGCACGAATATAACGGTCAGACATTTGTTTCATATCGCCCTTAACCATCAGCGTTCCTGAGCCGGACATGGGTATGCCTTTTTCCGTGCGTTTTGGATTAGGCACATGCTGTGTTCCTGCACCGATCACATAGCCGACGCCGCCGCCAAGGAAAATACGCGTTCCAAGACCGATAGTTTTGAAATAAGGGTCATTGAAAAGAGGTGAAAGCTCGCCGGCAGTTGCATAATTGGCATTTTGCATGTGAGGACGCAGTGCCCCCATATAGGTATACAATATCCTGTTTGCATTTTCATTAACTGCCACATTGTAGTTTTGGTAGCAGTTGCGGGGATTGAGCATCTGCGCATATTTTAAATCATTGATTGTAATTTCTTTCTCAAAAAATTTCTTGGGATAACAATCAGTTGTATAACTTTCACAGCGAAGTTTGACTTTGCGTCCTGCAATTAAATCCTCAATAACATGGGCGCCGCCGTAATGAAATTCACCCGGATAAATTTGGTTGAGCGGATCACCCTCGCGCACTTCCGTTGCCCCAAGGAAACCGTCAACAGCCGCAAGCCCTGCACAGCAAGGTACATCATTGAGCCACATTTTACTTGCGCGCAGACTGGGAGCTTCTGTTTGCCCGATATTGAAAAGCATACCCGAAGAACACATAGGAGAAAATGTTCCTGTGGTCACAACGTCAATTTCTTTTGCAGCTTTTTCCGCTCCCATTTCCTTAACTGCTTTGGTCATTTCTTCAGCAGTTAAAACAACAGCTTTGCCCTGTTTAATCCGTTCATTGATTTCTGCAATGGTTTTCATAGCATGTTCACCCTTTACAACTAGAGCGTTTCCAAAAATAGTTGCAATTTTACAGGGAAAGAACTTTTATCTCTGCTGTCTTTATCTGTAAAGCTCACAAGTTCGCTAACAGCTAAAGCGAAAAAGTTCTCTCCCTGTACCCTCTCTCAAAACTTTTTAAACTTTCTTATAAAAATTCATTGCATTTATTTCCGGAAATACTCCAGGTCTAATCATTTATATTTTTTAATTTTTTATGAATATTGCTTCGTTCAAGCCCAATGAGTTCAGAAAGCCTGCTCACATTGCCGCCCGCTTCGTCAAGTTTATGCGTCAAATAATATTCTTCAAAGGCTGATTTTGCATTTTTATAATCAAGCATCAGCATGTTTTGCAGCGTTTCATCATGCACACATGCTGATTTTGCTCCCTGCACAATATGCCCTTTCCCCACTTTTTCCAGCATTTCAAGCGGCAAAAAGGTATAATCCACTTCCTTGCCGCTGTACAGAACGGTCAACCGTTCGATTAAATGCATAAGTTCACGCACATTGCCCGGCCAAGTCCATTCTTCCAAAACCTGCAAAGTTTCTTTGGAAAGAATGGGCGCTTGCATGGAATATTTTTTTTCCACAACTTTGAGCAAGGTTTCAGCCAGAGGAACGATATCTTCTTTGCGCTCCCGCAAAGGCGGAACATGCAAAGGAAATACCCGCAGACGATAATATAAATCCTGACGAAATTCACCGTCCTGAATGGCTTTTTCCAAATCCTTATTGGTGGCGGCAATGACCCGCACCTGCACCTTAATATTTTTGGTGCCGCCCACACGTTCAAAACATTGTTCCTGCAAAATGCGCAAAATTTTTGCCTGCGTTTTCAGGCTCATGTCCCCAATTTCATCAAGAAACAGTATACCGTTATGGGCTAATTCAAATTTGCCGATTTTAGTGGCTTCTGCACCGGTAAATGCCCCTTTTTCATGCCCGAAAAGCTCGCTTTCAATGAGCTCTTCCGGAATTGCCGCACAGTTCACCGCAATAAAAGGCTTATCTTTTTGTTTGCTGTTTCTGTGCAGCGTGCGTGCAGCCAGTTCTTTTCCCGTGCCGTTTTCGCCGGTAATCAAAACCCATGCATCAGTTGGTGCAACTTTCATTAAATCGCGCATAAATGCCCGCATGATGCCGGAATTTGCCACCATGGGTACTTCATAATCATTTTGCACAGCCTGACGCAAGAGACTGTTTTCCTGCTTGAGCTCTTTCATTTCAAGGGCATGCCGAACACTCAGCAAAATTTTTTCAAGGCTGAGAGGCTTTTCCACAAAATCATGAGCCCCCATGCGCAGTGCCTGCACAGCTGTTTCCACATTGCCATGCCCGGAAATCATAATAAAAGGAATTTGCTGATAGAGCTCTTTGGCACGCTTCAAGGTCTCAAGCCCGTCAATACCCGTCATCCAAATATCAAGAAAAACAAGGTCAACACTGTTTTTTTCCAAAAATAAAAGAGCATTCTCTCCGCTGTCAGCTTCAGAAACAGTGTAGCCTTCATCTTCCAAAATACCGCGGAGAGAAAGGCGTACACCTTCTTCATCATCAACAATGAGAATATGCCCTGCCATATTACATTCCCAAATAGGCTTTTCTTACTGAATCGTCTTTCAAGAGATTTTCAGCCTTATCTTCCATAACGATTTTGCAGTTTTCCATGACGTAGGCACGGTCGGCAATTTTGAGTGCCTGATTTGCGTTTTGTTCAACCAGAAAAACTGTCGTGCCGTTGCTGTTAATCCGCTGAATAATTTGGAAAATTTGCTGAATAATAATAGGAGCAAGCCCAAGGGACGGCTCGTCAAGCAGCAGCAGTTTTGGGCGTCCCATGAGCGCTCTGGAAATAGCCAACATTTGCTGCTCACCGCCGGAAAGCGTACCGCCTGCCTGCTTATACCGCTGTGCAAGGATAGGAAATAAATTGAAAATATATTCCATATCTTCTTTTATCTGCACTTTATCATTCCGCAGAAAAGCACCTAAATCCAAATTTTCCTGCACAGTCAAATCAGGAAAAATAAGACGCCCCTCCGGAACCTGACTAATGCCAAGCTTTACGATTTCATTGGGAGCAAGCGTATGGATTTGCTTTCCATTATATAAAATTTCGCCGCTGCGGGGTTTGATGCCTCCGCAAATAGTCATCAGCGTGGTACTTTTCCCCGCCCCGTTTGCGCCAATAAGACTGACGATTTCCCCTTCGTTGACTGTCAGGCTCACGTCTCGAAGAGCAGGGATATTGCCATAAAAGGTAAAAATATTTTTAAGCTCAAGCATCTTCTGATTCTCCTAAATATGCACGGATAACTTGTGGATTATGCCGTATTTCATCAGGTGTTCCGTTCGCAATACGAGAACCATATTCCATTACATAAATCCTGTCAGACAGGGACATAACCATGCCCATATCGTGTTCAATCAATAAAATTGAAAGATTAAACCTTTCACGCAAATCTAAAACAAGTTCTTTTAATTCAACAGTTTCCTGAGGATTCATACCTGCGGCAGGTTCATCCAAAAAGAGCAGGAAAGGCTCTGTTGCAAGAGCACGGGCAATTTCCAGACGGCGCTGTGCTCCATAGGGCAAATTGCAGGCTTCTTCTTTCCAGTGTTTTTCAAGCCCTACTTCTTTCAGTAAGTCATAGGCTCGATCCACGGTGTCCTGTTCTTCTTTTTTGAAAGCGCTGCCTCTGAAAATGGCATTGATAATACCTGCATGCGTTCTGGTATGTCTGCCTACCATAACATTTTCAAGCACTGTCATGGAAGAAAATAAACGAATATTTTGGAATGTCCGCGCAAGTCCGAATCGGGTAATTTCATGAGGAGCAACGCCGTTTAATTTTTTGAGCTCATCTCCTTCACGCCCTGCCCATACTTCACCTTCCGTAGGGACATAAATACCGGTGACACAGTTGAAAAAGGTTGTTTTTCCTGCACCGTTAGGCCCGATCAACGCAACAATTTCCTTAGGAAGAATATACATATCCACATCATTTAATGCACGAAGTCCGCCAAAGTTTTTGGATAAGGATTTTACTTCTAAAATGGGTTTTTGATTATTATGCATATTATCCTCAATTAGTTATTTTCTTCATTCTGCAAAGCAGTTGGGTAGTATTTTCTTTTTGCAGGCGGAATAATACCTTGCGGTCTGAACACCATCATGGTTACCATGAGCAAACCGAAAATAAGCATGCGATATTCTGAAAAAGCCCTTAAATACTCCGGCATAAGGGTCAGCACAAGCGCTGCAAGGGATACACCCACAATAGAGCCCATGCCCCCTAAAACAACCATACTCAAAATCATGGCTGAATCCATAAAAGTAAAACTGGTTGGGTTAATATAGGAGTTACGGGCAGCAAATAATACCCCTGCAAAACCTGCCCAGCAGGAACCAAGAGCAAAGGCGGAAAGTTTGATTTTCCGAAGATCAATGCCCATGGCTTCGCTGGCAATTTCATCTTCCCGAAGAGCCTGAAGAGCGAGTCCCACACGCGAATTAATGAGCCGTGCCACAATGACAATAGTAATAATAGCAGCAAAAAGGCAAAGATAATAAATATAGATAGTGGCTTGTTCAGGGGTTAAATCCATACCAAAAAATCCGGGTCTTGGAATATTGGCAATACCGCGGTTGCCGCCGGTAAAGTTCGCCCAGTTAATCAGCAAAAGCCGTACAATTTCACCAAAGCCCAAGGTAACAATAGCCAAATAGTCACCGCGAAGTTTGAGCACGGGAAAAGCAAGCAAAATGCCTGCAATAACAGTAATAAAACCGGCAATGGGCAGACATACCCAAAAACCTAAGCCAACATACTGATTTAATAAAGCATAGGTGTAAGCACCAACAGCATAAAAGGCGGCATAGCCAAGCACCAGCTGTCCTGCAATACCCACAATGATATTCAGCCCAAGGGCAAGCATAACATACAAAAATGCAAGTGAATACACAGTGGTTTGATACATGGAAGTAAACACAGGCAAAATCATAAAGGCAATGAAAAGAATGATAATTAATTTCAATGCCGTGCGACTGTCATTACTTACTTTATCTGAAAGAGCAGAACATTTTTTGAAAAAGCGTGAAAAAATGCCGTTGCTTTCGCCTCTGTCTTTATACACCTCAAAATACCATGACCAGAGTATCGCAAGTACAAAAGCAATAATACCAATAATAAGAACTCGTTCATAAAAGAATTGAGGAGCGCGTTTAATAATTTTAATTCCCACGACAGGAAAAACTAAAATCATAAACCAAATACTTATTAATACAGAACGGATAAGACGTTTCGGGGTAAACATATTTTCTCCTAAACCTTTTGAACTTTAGCTTTTCCGAGGATACCAACGGGACGGAAAATCAAAATCAGCACGAGCAGAACAAAAGCAAGCACGTCTTCATAATCCCCTGCAAAGTAACCGGTTGTAAAACTTTCAGCAAGCCCAAGCACGAGACCGCCCAGCATAGCACCGGGAATTGAGCCGATACCGCCCAGCACGGCAGCTGTAAATGCTTTCATACCGGCAATAAAGCCGATACCAAAGCCCACTTGCATGGTGTGGGTTGCGATAAGCGTACCGCCAAGAGCAGCCAGTCCGGAACCGACAATAAAGGTTAAAGAAATAATTTTATCAGCGTCAATGCCAAGAAGCATTGCCATTTTTCTATTTTGAGCTGTAGCACGCATTGCCTTGCCAAGCTTTGTATACCGAATAAAGAGAGAAAGACAGACCATGATAATGGCACTTGTCACCAAAATGACAAAATCAGAAGAACGCAAAATACCGCCAAAAATATTCAAAAATTCAATGCGCGGCATACGCACGGGGAAGCGCAGAAATTCTGCTGTTTGGGCAAGCTGTACATAGTTTTGCAGAAAAATTGACATACCGATAGCAGAAATAAGCGGAGCTAAGCGGGATTGTCCGCGAAGAGGCTTATACGCAATTTTTTCCATAGTATAGCCATAAGCGACACACCAAACAATAGCAACAAAGGCAGCAATAATGAGAATTGCGCTGGCAGAAAATCCCATGGTTCCCAGAATGCCTGCCACAATAAAGGCTGTAAACGCACCAAGCATATAAATTTCACCATGGGCAAAGTTAATAAGCTCGATGATACCATACACCATGGTATAGCCAAGAGCTATTAAAGCGTAAATACTTCCGCGGGTTAAACCGCTAAACAAAATCTCTAAAAAATACTGCCAATCCATAGATTTCAACTTTTTTCTTTCGCAGGCTTATTATATACGGATAGGCTTATTTCCCAAAAGCCCTTTGAGAAATAAGCCCAAAACAATATTTTTATACAATTAATATGTTATAAAAAATCGTATAAAACTTATTTCATTTCAACATATTCACCATTTTGAATTTGGTAAATAGACATGCCGACGCCAACAGCATCACCGTGTTCATCAAAGTGAATGGTACCAACAGCAGTTTCAATATCTTCTTTGTGAAGTGCGTCGATAACCTTAGCAGAATCGGTTGTGCCTGCTTTTTCAATAGCATTCAAAAGAGCCAATGTTGCGGAAACCGCGTTGTCAAAGAATGCACCCGGAGTTGAGCCGTATTTTGCCATGTGTTTTTCAGCATATACTTTACTTACAGGGTTAGCTGAAGTATCGGTAGGTCCGGAAGCATATACATTTTCAGCATCGGCACCGGCGAGTTCGATAAAGCCCTGGTCTTTCAAACCATCAGGACCAATCATAGGAATAACTGCGTCCAAACTGTTCATGTTGGAAAGAAGTTTGGAAGCTTCTGGATAATAACCGCCCCACATCAAAACATCTGCTTTAACGTTGCGGACTTTGCGGATTACAGAAGAATAGTCAGCGGCACCCGGAGTAATTGCTTCAAAAAGAACAACTTCCACATTACCTGCTTTCTTCAGATTATCAGCAGCCTGTTCCGCATAGCCTTTGCCGTATTCGCTGTTGTCATGAAGAATAGCAACTTTCTTTGCCTTCAAGCTGTTGATAACATAATCCGCACCTGCAACAGCAGAAGCCGTATCGTTGGCAACGGTACGGAAGAAATAAGGATTTTCGCCGCTAAGGGTCATGCCGGGAGAGGTAATGGAACCGGAAATGGCAATAATCTTGGCATTGTTATAAAGAGGCATTGCAGCCTTGCCTGCCGGAGAACAAATATGTCCAATAATACCAACAACGCCGTCAGAAATAAGCTTTGTTGCAGCGTTGGTAGCAATTTCTGCTTTACAAGCGTCGTCAAAAGCAATAACTTCAATTTGCTTACCGAGAAGTCCGCCCTTTGCATTGTAATCGTCAACGACGAGGTTTACTGCATTAAGGGTTGGCAGACCATAAGAAGCAAGCTCACCTGAGTGAGCACCAGGAACACCGATTTTGATTGTATCAGCAGCAAAAGCAGAACCACAGGTTAAAACTGCGCCTAAAAATGCTGCTAAAACTCCTTTTAAAAAGACTTTGGACATATATCCTCCCATAAAAAACTGCTTTTTTGACTATTCAAAAAAGTTACAGTTTGACTGTTCGGAGAATATGCCACACATTAAGAGAGATTGTCAATAAAAAAAGTAAATTTTTAATTTTTATTTTTACAATTTTGTAAAAATTCTATAGACTAATTTTCTATATATAACATAGTAAAATAAAACAATAAATACAAAACAGAAGTATAGTATATGCAAGAAAAAATTACTGCTCATCAACAAAAAAGAAACAACTTTTCAGGGAAAAAATTTTCTTCTGAACAAACAAAAAAGCCCCAAAAACAGCATGAAGCAAAAAATCATACTGAATTTGCAGGAAATCTGCCGCCAAAGCCGTACACAAAGCGCCCTGATACCAAAGCAGACTATAAAGAGTATCTGCCACTCTGCCCGGAAGATATGCAAATCAAAGACTGGAAAGAACTTGATGTTTTATTGATTTCAGGTGACGCCTACATTGACCACCCTGCCTTTGCCACGGCTTTGCTGGGACGCTATTTGGAGTACCACGGCTTTAAAGTGGGCATTATCACCCAGCCGGATTGGAAAAATCCCGCTATTATTGAGCAAATACAAGCTATGGGGCGTCCGCGTCTTTTTGCAGGCATAAGCTCCGGCGCTGTGGACAGCATGCTTGCCCATTACACCGCCTTTCGCAAAAAACGGCACGATGATGCCTATACGCCGGGCGGCAAATGCGGAGCACGTCCCAACCGCGCTGTCACGGTGTACACTTCTCTTATCAGGCAGGCTTTTCCCAATTTGCCGGTTATTGCAGGCGGAATTGAAGCAAGTCTGCGCAGGCTCAGCCATTATGATTTTTGGACTGACAGTTTGAGGAAATCCGTTTTAGCCGACGCAAAACTGGATTTAGCAGTCTATGGCATGGGCGAACGAGCTTTGCTTGAAATTGCGGTGCGCCTTCGTGATTTTTATGCAAAACATCCGGAACTGCAATGGGGCAGCCCTGTTTTGGAAAAGGCAAACAATAAAAAGCCGTGGCAGCAGGTTTTTAAAAATATTGACGGCACCTGCCGTTTTATAAAAACTGACGAAATTGTCAATCTTCCCGAAAACACGGTTATTTTGCCCTCTCATGAGGATATTCTGCGCTCACCGAAACTGCTTATGGAAGCAACCCTTGCCAGCGAACAGCATATTCATCACGGCGACCACCTGCTTGTGCAGGCTGTGGATAAAGACAGGGCTGTGCTGGTGGAAAAACCAGCCAAACGCCTGACGACCGAAGAAATGGATTTGCTCTATACCCTGCCGTTTAAACGCAAAGCCCACCCGCGCTATCAGGGAAAAATCCCTGCTGAAAACATGATGAAAACAAGCATGACCAGCCACAGGGGCTGCGGAGGCGGCTGTTCTTTCTGTTCTTTGGCTTTGCATCAGGGCAGAAAAATTTCTTCCCGCTCTGAACAATCCCTGCTTGATGAAGCGCAAAAAATTGCCAATTCCAAAGGCTTTGACGGCTCAATCAGTGATATTGGCGGACCCTCTGCCAATATGTGGCAAGCCTGCTGCGGATTAGAGGAAAAAGCACAAAAGGAAAATAAAAATTTTTCCTGCAAGCGTGATTCCTGTATGACACCGTCAATCTGTCCGCATTTTATTGTGGATCAGGAAAAACACCTTGCCCTGCTGCGGAAAGTCAAAAAACTTCCTCATATCCGCAATGTGCGTATCGCCAGCGGCATTCGTTTTGATTTAGCCTTACAGCAAAAAGCCGCCCTTGAAAGTTATACAGGCGAATTTACAGGCGGACAGCTCAAAGTTGCACCGGAACACTGCTCTGAAAACGTGCTCAAACTCATGCGCAAGCCCGGCATGGATAAATTTGAAACTTTTTTACAGGCATTTTATAGCCACTGCAAAAAAGTCAATAAAGAACAATATGTTATTCCTTATCTTTTAAGTGCATTCCCCGGCTGTACCGACGAAAACATGCGCGAATTAGCCAGCTGGCTCAGGGAAAGAAACTGGAAGCCCCAGCAGGTGCAATGCTTTATTCCCACACCCGGAACAGTTGCCACAGCTATGTTTTACGCGGAATGCGATCCAAAGGGCAATCCCGTTTTTGTTGCGAAAACAGACGCCCAGCGCCTGCGTCAGCACGGCATACTTATGGGAACCGCCATACACGACCTTTAAGATGACGCTCACAAAAAGCGTGGTTTTCGTTTCGCTCGCACTGCGTGGCTCGCACTTCCTGTGCTACAAGATAACACTTTTTATGATTAATTTATAAAAATCAAGTAAAAATACACAGATACGAACAATATGTTATACTGTAAACTAGAGCCTTTCCGGAAATAATTGCAAATAAATTTTATAATTAAGCTTAAAAAGTTTTGTAAAGGGGTGCAGGGGAAGAAACTTTTTCAGCTACCGGAATGGCGGCGAAGCCGTTTGCGTTTGCGAGTAAGCGAGCAATTACGCAAATAGACAGCAGAGCTAAAGTTTTTCCCCTGCATAAAAATTCCTAATGTTAAGTGGAAATATACAAACAGGAGCAAGTATGGAACTTCGGGTTCTCAATTATTTTTTAGCCATTGCCCGGGAAGAAAATTTTACCAAAGCCGCGCAGCAGCTCCATGTAACCCAGCCAACCCTTTCCCGCCAAATAGCAGACCTTGAGGAAGAACTCGGCGTCAAACTCTTCATCCGCAGCAATCACAATATTATTTTAACTGAAGACGGGCTTCTTCTCAAACAGCGGGCGCAGGAAATTTTATCTCTAACGGATAAAACCAAACGGGATTTTCTCCAAAAGGAAAAAATGCTTGCCGGCACTATTTCCATTGGCGGCGGAGAATATCGCTCCACTGAATATTTAGCGAAAATCATTGCCGAATTCCGCAAACACTATCCTAAAGTAAGCTATGAAATCTACAGCGGAAATACGCTCAATATCCAAAATTATATTGAAAGAGGGCTTCTTGATATCGGGCTTATATCTGAACCTGTCGATATGCATAAATACAATTTTATCACTATGCCGAACAAAGAAGAATGGGGTATCTATGTTCCGCAGAATACCCCGTTAGCCCAAAAACAATATATCACCCCAAAGGATCTTCAAGGCATGTCTCTGCTTGAAGCAATGGGAGATTTTAACCAAAGTTTAATCGGCTCATGGCTCGGTTCGTATAAAAATCAGGTGGAACTTATTGCAAATATTGATCTTCCCTATAATAAAGCCATACTGGCAAAAGAAAATATCGGCATTATGCTCAGCCTCAATTTAAATTGCACCTATGACGGCTTAACCTTTATCCCCCTTTCTCCCAAATTGGAACATTCAACCGCATTAGTCTGGAAAAAAGAACAAATCTTTTCACCGACGACAACAGCCTTTATTGACTTTACCAAGAAATATCTATTAAGCATAACTGGTAATAACATATAAGTATTAGACATTATATCGTTCCTTATGATATCAATGCGTCATGAACAATTTCTTTCTTTTTAGCAAAAAAAATTGCGTTGTTCTAGTATCAGGTTGATTTTATAACTACAAAATATAATTATAAAATTTTTTTTATGGGGGAAATGATTTCCCCCATACCCCCACATTGCTTGTTTTTCTTTCAGAAAAACAAGAAGATATGTTTTATAAGTGATTGGTTATCAACCTCTTTCTATAACAAAGCGAATAAAAGGAGTATGCCATGAAAACACTTGTTGCATATTTTTCTGCCAGCGGCGTAACCAAAAAAGCCGCCATGCAAATCGCAAAGCACAGCAATGCTGATGTCTTTGAAATTAAACCTGCCGTTCCTTACAGCTCCGCGGATCTTGACTGGACCAACAAACAAAGCCGCAGTTCCCTTGAAATGAATGATCCCCATTCCCGTCCTGAAATTGCCGAAAAATGTTTCAACATGGCGGAATATGATACCATTTTTCTGGGCTTCCCCATTTGGTGGTATATTGCGCCCACTATTATCAACACTTTTCTTGAACAATATGATTTTGCAGGCAAAACCATTATCCCCTTTGCCACCAGCGGCGGCAGCGGCATGGGCAGAACTGTTGAATTTCTTGAAAAACAATATCCAAATGCCGTTTGGAAAAAAGGCACAATATTAAACCGCATTTCTGACAAAGAACTTGCCGTCTGGACTGCACAATATCTCAAGTAAAACAATATGTTTTCCAATCAAGCGCTGAAAAATTTAATTATTCCTCTTTTTTTAGAGCAGCTGCTGGTTGCTTTTGTTGGCATTGCTGATGTTTTTGTCATTGGCTTTGTCAGCGAAGCAGCCGTTTCCGGCGTTTCCCTTGTCAATTCTTTCAACACCATTTTTCTGTACCTTTTTATTGCGCTTGCTTCCGGCGGCGCTGTGGTTATCAGCCAATATATCGGCAAAAAGGATTATGATAAAGCAGGCGAAACAGGAAGTCAGCTGCTGCTTTTTTCGCTTATATTTTCCTTCCTTGTTGAAATAGGTATTCTTCTTTATAATGAACAATTAATGCGCCTGATTTTCGGACGTGTCGAAAAAGAAGTTATGGACGCCTGCGTCACCTATTTGCGAATTTCTGCCTACTCCTATCCTGCCCTTGCCATGTACAATGCCGGAACTGCCATGTACAGAAGTTTCGGCAAAACGGACACGACTTTGTATATTTCCCTTGTTTCAAATATTATCAATATCATAGGAAATATTATCGGCGTTTTTGTTTTGCATGCAGGCGTTCCGGGAGTTGCGTATCCTTCGCTCATTGCGCGTGTTTTTTCTGCCCTTGCCATTACGGTTTTGTGTTTTTCCATGCATAATCCCATTTACTACACAAAAGCATGGATTTTCAAGTGGAACAAGGAGTTACAGCGCCGTATTCTTGGTATTGCCGTCCCCAACGGCATTGAAAGCGGCGTCTTTCAGCTGGTAAAAGTAGCGCTCAGCAGTGTGGCTGCGCTGTTTGGCACCTATCAAATTGCCGCCAACGGCGTTGCCCAAAGTATTTGGAATATGTCTGCTCTTGTCTGCGTCACCATGGGACCTGTGTATATTACGGTCATCGGACAGTGCATGGGCGCGGAAAATACGCAGCAGGCAGAATATTATTTCAAAAAACTGACAAAGGTTACGCTGCTTTTCGCGCTTCTCTGGAACGGGCTTATTTTTGCACTGACGCCTTTTGTCATGCACTTTTACGCCCTTTCTCCTGAAACAAAGGAACTCGTGATTTTGCTGGTGCTTGTGCACAATATTTTTAATACAATATCCTTTCCGCTTGCCGACCCGCTTGGCAAGGGACTGCGCGCAGCAGGCGACGTAAAATTTACGACCGTTGTTTCTCTTTTCACCTCCATCGGCGTGCGGCTTATTTTTGCGGTGCTCTTTGGTATTTACCTTGATTTGGGGGTTATGGGCATTGCCTATGCCATGTGCCTTGACTGGACAATACGGGGCATCATTTTCTGGCTTCGTTTCAAAAGCGGTGTTTGGAAACATTTTAAAGTTATTGAATAAAAAATAAGGAGAAACAAATGAAAAACATTATTCTCTTCCTCAGCGTATTACTGACTTTTTGCTTTGCTTTCACGGCAGTCCAGAAAAGCGCTGCACAAGATAAAAAGATGATAAAATTTATTGTGGATGAACAGGAATTTCCTGCTGTTTTGTATGATACTCCTGCCGCCAATGCCCTCTATGCACAGCTTCCGCTGACACTCACCTTTGAGGATTTCAACGGCATTGAAAAAATTGCCTACATGGACAATAAACTTCCCACGGAAGGTGAAAAAATGGAATTTGACCCCAATATCGGCGATTTATGTCTCTATGCTCCATGGGGTAATTTATCCCTTTTTTACAAGGACTTCAGAAATTCAAAAGGACTTGTTTCTCTTGGACGTCTCAACAGTGGGATAGAATTTTTTGCCGGACAGGAAAATGATTTTGTTGTGCGTATCGAAAAAGTGGAATAAAACATATACATCTTATTACATAATAAAGGAAAGGCTATAAAGTACCATGTGGTTGATATTTGCGTTTGGTTCTGCATTTTTTGCCGGCATAACAGCCATTTTGGCAAAATGCGGTATTCGGGAAACTGATTCAACTATAACCACGGCTGTCCGCACCATTGTTGTCCTGTTATTTTCATGGCTCATGGTCTTTGTCGTCCAGTCACAAAACCAACTGCATGCCATCAATGCAAATACACTGCTCTTCCTTGTTCTTTCCGGTCTTGCCACAGGGGCGTCCTGGCTGTGTTATTTCAAAGCACTGCAGCTGGGTGATATTAACAAAGTCGTCCCCATTGACAAATCCAGCACCGTTTTAACCATTGTCTTGGCATTTCTTTTTTTCAGCGAACCCATTAATTTGCTCAAAGGAACAGGCATACTGCTTATTGCCGTCGGAACGTTCCTTATGCTTGAAAGAAAGAAATCCGGCAGACAAACAGACAATAGAGGTGCATGGCTTTGGTATGCTTTGGGTTCAGCAATTTTTGCCAGTTTGACGGCTATTTTAGGAAAAATTGGTATTACGGGAATCGAATCCAATTTGGGTACAGCCATTCGCACAGTCGTTGTACTCATTATGGCTTGGGGTATGGTCTTTGTTACAGGAAAACAAAAAAATCTCCGCCGAATTCCTAAACATGATTTTACCTTTATCTGCCTGTCAGGTATTGCCACCGGAGCGTCCTGGTTATGCTTTTATCGTGCCTTGCAGGACGGTCCTGCAAGTATTGTCGTTCCCATTGACAAGCTGAGCATTTTAGTAACAATAGCCTTTTCCTATTTTGTCTTTCACGAAAAATTAACCTGTAAATCCGCCCTTGGACTGCTGTTTATCACAGTCGGTACGCTCATTATGCTGTTTTAGAGCCTTTCCGATAAATCTTGCGACTTTTATGCAGGGGAAAAACTTTTCGTAAAAGTTTCTTCCCCTGCACCCCTTTACAAAACTTTTTAAAATAAATTTCCCC
>CAOMFZ010000009.1 GCA_948482415.1 uncultured Mailhella sp. | reverse complement strand
TAGTTTCCTGCGTCACAACGACTAAAGCAGCGACAGCAGAGCTATAATTCCCCCCCAAAAAAAATAAATTGCAATTATTTCCGGAAATGCTCTAAAGCGAAAAAAGTTCTCTCCCTGTACCCCTCTCAAAACTTTTTAAGCTTTGTAATAAAATATTCCAAATGCTATCAAGACATAAAAAAAGGGAGCATTAGCTCCCTTTTTGTTTTATTTTCCAAATAGTTATTGCTTAATCACAAATTTACCGTTACTATCCACTTCATACAATTTGTACAAAGGTCCCACTCTGTCACCTTTTTTGCTGAAACCAAAAGTTCCGGTAATGCCTTCGTATTCGCCAAGGTCATTTTTAAAATAAGCGGACAGGGCTTCTGCATTGGGTTCAGTATGGCGGAGAGCTTCTGCAAGGACATTGAAAGCATCACCGGCAAGAACTGCCCAGACAGATTGAGGCAATGAATTGTCATATTTTGCTTTATAGGCTTCCAGAAAAGCTTTGCCCTGGGCTGTGCTGAAATCTTCCAGAACAGGAGGGCTGACAAATAAAAAGCCTTCGGCTGATTTACCGGCAATTTTTACAAGATCCATGTTATTGACCGCGTCACCGCCCATCATAGGCACATTCCAGCCCATTTCTGATTTTTGACGGAGCAGTAAGCCTGCTTCCGGATAATAGGCAGTAAAGAAAATAAGATCAGGGTTGACGGCTTTAATTTTTGTCAAGATAGGAGAATAATCTCTTTCTTTTGGAGTAAGGGCATCATAAAAAACAACATTAATGCCGCGTTTTTCAAGTTCTGCACGGCTTTCTTCCGCAAGTCCGCTGGCATAGGAAGAGTTGTCATGCACAATGGCAACATTTTTATAGCCAAGCTGCTGAATATACTCAGCCGCCACAATGCCCTGTTCATCGTCACGCGGACAGGTTCTGAAGAAATAATCAAGCCCCTTTTCTGTCAAACGCACATTGGTTGCACCTGTCGCAATTTGCAGAATTTCTGCTTCATCATAAATATTTTGGGTTGCTTCCGTTACCGCAGAACCATAGGTGCCGATAACCGCAATGACCTGATGAGAAGCAAGTTTTTGCGCAGCAAGCGCAGCACTTCTCGGGTCGCCGGCATCATCCTCGATAATGAGTTCAATTTGATTGCCGTTGATGCCGCCGTTTTTGTTCACTTCTTCAACAAGCAAACTCACAATGTACTCCATATCCTTGCCTTCGCTTGTCCAGCTGCCGGTAAGAGGGCACATTAAGCCAATTTTAATATTTTCAGCAAACGCTGTTCCGGACAAAGTAAATACAAATGCCAGAGCAAGCGCAAACAATTTTATCTTCTTCATACAACCTCCAAAAGATAAGACCTCTTTTACATATAATGGATTTAAAAAAAAAGCAAAATAATTTTATTTTTCTAATGCATACATCTGCATTGTGAAAAAAAGTTTTATACATTTATTTTCCTTTGATTTATAAGCATATTAGACAAAAAGCTTTTGCTTTTCCTTAACTGTTCTTGACGTAACCGGCTTTAACTGATAGCGTTGTTATATCCCTTTTTAAGAAGTTATACTTGCATAAAACTTGGAAACTTCTTTCCTTTTCATAAAACTTATACGGAGGCTACTTATGCGTTTCTCCATCGGACTCGGAAAAGACGGAGTTGAAGAACGTCTTGAACAAAATGGCGTTTCCCGCCGTGATTTTCTTAAATTCTGTTCTGCTGTTGCTGTAGCAATGGGTCTTGCCCCTTCTATGGCTCCATCTGTTGCAAAAGCACTGACACAAGGTAAACGCCCTGTTGTTGTTTATCTGCATAATGCTGAATGTACCGGCTGCTCTGAAGCTTTGCTTCGTACCTATCAGCCATTCCTTGACGCAATTTTGTTTGATACCATTTCCCTTGAATACCATGAAACCATTATGCAGGCTTCCGGTGAAATGGCTGAAAAATCCCTTGAAGAAGCTATCAACCACCCTGACGGCTTCATCTGTTTAGTTGAAGGTGCTATTCCTACTGCTGACGATGGTACTTTCGGTACTATTGCAGGACACACCATGTATGACAACTGCAAAAAAATCCTTCCAAAAGCAAAAGCTGTTGTTGCTATCGGTACATGCGCAGCATACGGCGGCGTACAGGCTGCTGCTCCAAATCCAACCGGCGCTAAAGGCATTAACGACTGCTTTGCAGAACTTGGTGTTAATGCAATTAATATTGCCGGCTGCCCGCCAAACCCACTCAATATGGTTGGCGCATTAGTTGCCCTCCTGCAGGGAAAAACTGTTGAACTCGACGACAACGGCCGTCCGCTTATGTTCTTTGGCGAAACAGTCCACGACCAATGCGAACGCCTGCCTCATTTTGAAGCAGGAGAATTTGCTCCTTCCTTTGATTCAGAAGAAGCGAAAAACGGCTGGTGCCTCTATGAACTTGGCTGCAAAGGTCCAAGTACCTACAATAACTGTCCAAAAGTTCTCTTCAACGAAGTTGGCTGGCCGGTTAAAGGCGGTCACCCATGCATTGGCTGCAGTGAACCTAATTTCTGGGACGACTTATCTCCTTTCTATGAATCCTAATCATAACAACAATTTTTCACGCCAAATGGCATAACTACTAAGTAATAAGAGAGCTTATATATGAGTCAAGTAACTCCAAAAAGTAATTACAGTGGACCGGTTGTTGTTGATCCACTCACCCGTATTGAAGGTCACCTTCGCATTGAAGTTGAAGTAAAAGACGGTGTTGTCAGCGAAGCAAGAAGCTGCGGTACACTTTTCCGCGGTCTTGAAAATATTTTGGTTGGCCGAGATCCTCGTGATGCTCAGCACTTCACCCAAAGAACCTGCGGCGTTTGTACCTATACCCACGCACTTGCTTCAACCCGTGCATTAGAAGATGCCATGGGCATTGAAATCCCTGCTAATGCTACCCATATCCGCAACATTATGCTCGGTATGCTTTTTGCTCATGACCACATTGTCCACTTCTATCATTTGCATGCACTCGACTTTGTTGACGCAGCTGCTGCCGTCAACGCCGATGTTAAGAAAACAGCTGAACTTGCAAAATCCATTTCCAAAAAGCCTACTTCTGAAAAAGAATTGCAGGAAGTAAAAGAAAAAGTTGCAAAACTCGTTGAAAGCGGACAATTAGGACCTTTCAGCAATGCATATTTCTTAGGCGGTCACCCGTCTTACTACCTTACCCCGGAACAAAACCTGCTCGCAGTGGCACACTATCTTGAAGCCCTCAAAATTCAAGTAAAAGTTGCCCGCGCCATGGCTATTTTCGGTTCCAAAAACCCGCATCCGCAAACCCTTATTGCCGGCGGTGTAACCTGTTACAACAGCCTTGAAAAAGAACCTCTCAAACAATTTGAAGAACTCTACAATGAAACCCTTACTTTCATTGAAAATACCCTTATTCCTGATGTTCTTCTTGTTGGCGGAGCTTACAAAGACTGGACCAAAATCGGCGGCGGTGCCGTAAACTATCTGTCTTTTGGTGAATTCCCTGCTCCCGGCAAAGAACGCGATTTGAACAGCCGCTGGTTTAAGCCGGGACTTGTAAAAGACCGTGACCTCAGCAAAGTATACGACGTTGACTTCAGCAAGATTGACGAACACGTCCGCCACAGCTGGTACGAAGGCGAAACAGCCCGTCATCCGTACGAAGGCGAAACAAAACCTAAATTTACAAAGATCGGCGATACCGACCGTTATTCATGGCTCAAAGCTCCGCGCTATGACGGCATGGTAATCGAAACCGGTCCTCTTGCAAGCATGGTTGTTGCTTACGTACAAGGTCATAAAGAAACAAAAGAAGTGATTGATTTTGTTTTGAAAGCTCTTGGTCTCCAAGCTTCTGACCTCTTCTCAACCCTTGGCAGAACAGCTGCCCGTGCTGCGGAATGTCTCATCATTACCCGTCAGGTAAAAGTATGGTTTGAAGAGCTCAAGAAAAATATTGCAAAGGGCGACACCAAGATTTGCGTAAACACTGAAGTTCCTGCTGCAGGCAAGGGCGTTGGCGTTGTAAACGCTCCCCGCGGCGGTCTTTCACACTGGATTGTGATTGAAGACAGCAAAATCAAAAACTTCCAGCTCGTTGTTCCATCAACCTGGAACCTTGGACCTCGTGACGCCAAGGGCAACATGAGTGCTGTTGAAGAATCACTTATCGGTACGCCTATTGCTGATCCGAAACGTCCTGTTGAAATCCTGCGTACAGTACACTCCTTTGACCCATGCATGGCTTGCTCTGTTCACGTTATTGACAACGAAACCAATACAAGCCGCGATTTTAGAATCCTCTAAAATGAGCTAAACAAATACTATAAAAAATTGCGTTCCCAAACGGAGCGCAATTTTTTACAAGAAATGAAATACAAAATTTCTCTCCATGAATTTAAAATATAAACAATATGTTGGGCAGGAACGATTACCTTTTTTTATATAATTTACAATATTTACAAAAGGACAAATTTAAATTATAGTGAAATACATTACAATGGATAATTTTTATTATTTAAATAAATAAGTTGCAGAACTTACTATTTTTCAGGAGAAATAATGACCCCGCAATTAACTGTTATTGTTCCTTTATATAATAAAGAAAAATATATTGCTGAGACGCTGCAGTCTATTTTTATGCAAAAAACCAAATTTTCCTATAAAATTCTTATTGCAGATGATTGCTCCACAGATAATTCTATACAAATCGTTCACGAATTTCAGCAAAAATACCCTGGAATAATTGAAATACTTCCGTCCCAAGAAAATCAAAAACTTTATAAAAATATTTTAAAAGCATATGCTGTTGCAAAAACAGATTATTTTTGCGTACTTGATCCTGATGATTATTGGGTTGATGAACATCTCATTGAAAATGCATTAACTTTTTTAGAAGCAAATCAAGAATATACAATTTATTTCACCAATACGTTAATGCTTGATTTCAATAATAATATGAAAAAGTATTCCGTTTCTCCTGCTTGTGACAGTGTTTTCAATGACTATTTAAACAATACTGCAATTCTGGGACATACTTCAAATTCTATATATAGAAATGTCATTTTTAAACATGGTCTTCCAGAAAAAATGGCTAATGTATTCCATCCTTCCTGTGAGGAATCTTTCAGGGGTGACTCCTTTAGAAATGCACTGCATATCAAAGAGGGAAAGGCACATGGTGTTCCTGATTACACTTCAGTTTACAGGTGCACAGAGGAAGGCCTTTGGCAAGGTTCAACAACGAGCCAGCAAAATCTTATGACTGCTGTTTTTTGGATTAATCTTTGGTTTTATTATGACAAACAATATCCTGAATTTTTATTAAATGCGTATAATGCAAATATACGAATTTCAAAAGAAGATATTATAGCATTACCGAATAAGGACTCATATAAATTACCATACCTTTTTAATACATTAAAAGAAAATGAAGACCTTATTTCACAAGAACTTTCAAAAAAAATTGAAAAAGAAACAAACAAAAAACTTAATGCATTAAAATATAAATATAAACTCTATTATAAGGTATATCAATATTTATACAAGAAACTTCACAGAAAAAATATTATATAATAATTAATATTAATAATGCTCTGAAACTCAATTAATAAATGCACAAGTCAACACATTACTTTTTATATTTTCTTTTTTTTGCATCAATATAAATTTCATTGTCACCAACATCTTTGGTTACAACCGCACCAGCAGCAACGATAGCATTTTCGCCAATTACTACCCCCGGCAAAATTGTTGCATTAGCCCCGATAGAAGCCCCTTTTTTAATTAAAACAGGTTCCAAAGTAAAATTTTTATTTTTTGATTTTGGATATCTGTCATTACAAAATGCCGCATTTGGACCAATAAAAACATTATCTTCTATTGTTATCCCATCATATAAAGAAACACCATTTTTTATAGTAACATGATTCCCAATGACAACATTATTTTCTATAAAACAGTGTGAGCAAATATTGCATCCATGACCAATAACCGCACCTTCAAGAATAACACAGAATTGCCAAATAGTTGTATCCGCTCCAATTTTTTCTGTTTTCACATCAGCTAAAGGATGAATCATTTTTTATCCCTTTCAAAAACTCATCATAATTACGGATATATTCTTTTTCGTCATAATAATCACTGGCAAGAACCATGAGCTTACAGCCATAGGAAAAATTTTTCATTTCCCTCCACATATTTTTTCCTATATAAAGCCCTACATCAGGGCGATTAAGCCAAAGTGTTTCCCGAGATTTTCCGTCGTCAAGAACAAACTGGCAGGATCCGTCCATGGCAACGATAATTTGCTCCATATTTTTATGGGCATGCATGCCGCGGTCCTGATCAGGGAGCGTATCATAAATATAATAAACTCGTTTAATTTCAAAAGGAACATTTTTATTGCTTTCCAGAGAAACGAGTTTTCCCCGTTCATCGCCAAAAATTTTCATGTCCATTAATCGATAGTTCATTATACATCACCACTGATTGATTGTTTGAATGACAAAATCAACTTCCTCTTCAGTCATCACAGGAGAAATGGGCAGGCTTAAAACTTCACGGTGAATTTTTTCCGTAACCGGCAGGGACAACTGCCCAAATTCCTGATATGCCCCTTGTTTATGCGGCGGCGTTGGATAGTGAATATTGGTTTGAATGCCTTTTTCTGAAAGATACTGCTGCAAACTGTCCCGTTCAGGCGTTCTTACCGCAAAAATATGCCAGACGTGTGCCATTTCATCATATGCAGCAGGCAAAATAATTTTTGAATGTTTAATGCCGTCGCGGTATTTTCGTGCAATAGTCCTGCGTTTCTGGTTATCTTCATCCAAAAATTGCAGTTTTACATCTAGAACAGCTGCTTGAATTTCGTCCAAACGCGAGTTAATTCCTTTATAGATATGGTGATATTTTCTGTCTGAGCCATAATTGGCTAAGGCTTTTACTCTTGTATAAAGATCTTCGTCATTGGTGGTTATGCCACCGCCGTCTCCCAGGCAGCCAAGATTTTTCCCCGGATAAAAGGAAAAGCCTGCCGCATCAGCAAGATTGCCGGCACGCCTGCCCTGATAGACAGCTCCATGAGCCTGGGCTGCATCTTCAATAACTTTTAACTGATATTTTTGTGCCAGTTTCCAAATTTTTTCCATGGGACAAATCTGCCCGTATAAATGCACCACAAGAATGGCTTTTGTCTTTTCAGTAATTTTTTCTTCAATTAAATCAGGGTGAATACAATAAGTATTGATATCCGGTTCCACTAAAACAGGTGTACAGCCGTTTTCTGAAATAGCTAAAATACTCGCAATATAAGTATTGGCTGGAACAATAATTTCATCACCATATCCTATGCCATACGCAGCAATAATAAGCCGAAGAGCGTCCAAACCATTGCCGCACCCCAAGGCAAAACGAGTTCCGCAATAGGCAGCAAAATTTTTGCAAAACAGCTCATTTTCCTGTCCCTGCAAATACCAGCCGCAGTCAAGAATATTTTTTATTCTTTCATCTATTTTATCGCGAAAGCGGTTATTTACCTTTTGTAAATCCAAAAAACTAATCATGTTATCTTTCTTCTTTGCTAAATTAAAATTTCTGCTGTTAAGAATTGTTTAAAATAATTTTTACATATATCCATAAAATTCAATTTCACCAATATGAATTTATTTACTTTTATAAAAACACTAATACTTCACTTAGTTAGTTATTATATGTAACTACATATTAAAAGTCAATTTTTTAAAAACAGCTGGATTCATTTAATAATCCTTAACTACAGCAAAGAACCATTATAATCAAAATAATAAAATTTATTTTTTTCTAAAATCTATAATTTTCTTTCCAAGAATTGTTACTTCAAGGGAATTTTTTTTGGTATGAATAGAAATACAAAACTTTCTGATTTTTTGTACTTGTTTCCAATAAGAATCGACAGGTTCTATCCAGCGGGCAAATTGAATTGAAACAGCATCAATTTTATTACGATCACCGTCTGTTACAGGATATATATCATGTACATGTACCAATGACAAAAGATGTTCAAACCTGCTCTTCCATTGCGTTTGATCTGCTTCATCCAGATATTGCTGAAAAACTTTATTTATATGCTGCTTAGCATAATTGTTATCATTTAAAATTTTATGCGCTTTATCTAAAAATTGTTCATACTTTTCACAATGAGCAGGACTTTTTAAAATAAAATCCGTTTGAAATTTTCCTAAACTTAATATTGGCTTATGCGCAGCTACTGCATCGATTAAAAAAGTTCCTCCGCCAACCGGATAACTATCAAGGACTAAATCAGATGCAGCTAAATACGGTAAATACTCTGAATAAAAATCAACATATGATTTTAAAATAAGCCGATCCGAAAAAATTTTTTTCAGCTTACTCCAAAAAAATTCTTTCGCATTTATACCAACAATGATGAATTTCGCATTTTTTTCTTTTGTTAAAATATCACTGATAATATTATAATAAGAAGGGAAACCAATTGGAGCAAATTTATCAGCTTGTCCGCTTGAAAAAATTATTTTATCATTTTCCCGAAACCCCAGAAAGCTGCGAGCTGACAAGTAATTCACATCAAAGTTTTTTAAATTTTCACTGGGAATTCCCAAGCACATTGCCCGATTTATTCCTCTCCTATATTGCGTTATCTGATGCCCATATAAAGTTATGTCTGCAACATAATCCGCTATGGAACAACCTAGCCAAAAACAATGATCTGCATGATTGAAAAAGATAACGGGTCTTAAAAACTCCGGCACACCAAAAGCTGCAATAGGCGTTGGATCATACATATGAACATGCAGGATTACTGTTTCAAACTGTGAAGCATAACTACGCAATAATTTTGCCTTTTCTTTTAAAGATAAGTCCAAATCAAAACAGGTTAGTTCCCCCCCATGTTCTTCAACAATGGATTTCAAAGATCCATAGAGGTTATTGGGTTGATCTAACAATACACAAGAATGTTTTTTATCTTTACAAATTTTTATCCATCGCTCTACACATCTGGTATGACCACCAGAAAACCATGCTTTTGTCATAACATGAAGAACGGAACCGGGAAGAGGGCTGCTTGTTAACTCTGCATCAATTTCTTTTGCCATATCAAGAAATACAGATTCAATAATTGAAGAGTTATAAATTCCTATGGAATGAGAAGCTGCAAACAGAGCAGTTTCACAAGCAAGTTGTTGTTTTATATCACTATTTTTTTCAAGAAGGATATTTTTCTCTAAATCAAAAAATTTTTTTCTGTTTTTTTTGATTCTATGGATTAACATATATTTTTTAATCATAAAATTACCTATGTAACAATCAGCTTGTATTTATTGCTTATTTATTTTACAAACTTTCTGCATATTTTTCTATAAGTTACGGTAAAAACATGAATAAAAAGTTTTTGCACTCTCTGACTAACTGTCCTTTTGTTTTCACTTAGTTACTTTTCATTCATTTTAACCTGTATTCATTCGTTTTGGCAGCTTCCTCCAGAGCCTCTTTTGTTGCCTGTAAATATGCATAGCCATATTTTTGGTCAGGTTCAAGATGTGCACCTTCTGCCCATTCGTTCCATGCGTTTATAAACACAAACTGCTCATTTTGCGGTTTATTCTTTTTTGTCCAATTAATAATATCAATAAGCCATTTTTTGTAATCCTGCGGATTATTTTCATATATATCTGTATGATTATAACATTTTCTTGCGGTATTATCCCAATGGGTAAAACAGCCTTTAAAAATCTTTGCCTTATTGGGATAAAAATATTGTTTCTCCCGCAAAAATTTTTTAATATTCCAATAGGTTCCCTTAAACTGAGGATTGATTATCTGTTTGAAAGCCGGCTCCAATACAGTTTTTAACCCTTGAGGGAAAAATTCCAGTATGGCATCCAATTTATATGTGTCGGTTATGGCTTTCAGATTATAAATATCCACATCATTTCTGATTGTTGAGAGCAGATATAAACCGTCAAAGCCGTTCTCCACAGCAATTTTTCTTATCTCTTCAACAAATTGCAGATATTTTTCATAAGGATATTTGGTTAATTCATATATCACCAGCAAAGGCTTATTATCTATTTTTATATATCTGGGGTCTTTCATATACGGCAGACAATCATGCATAAACTTTTGCGCATCATCATCGTGTATTTCCTGTTTGTGAAGAACCTCTTTGTCATTGCCGTTATCCCACAGCATAGTCCAATCTTCATTCGCCCAAAATAAAAAGAAAGGCATATCAAAGGATTTGTCATTTAAAAAATTTTCCAAAGGTTTTTCCATTACTTTTTGACCGGAAAACCAGTAATAATAAAAACAAAATCCATAAATACCGTACTGCTTAGCCAGTTCAATCTGCCTTTTCATCACGGAAGGACTTTCAAGATTGTAAAAGCCGACATCAATCGGAATATGCGGCTGATAATGCCCGATATATTGCGGCACTGCCTTTGCGGTATTGGACCATTCACTAAATCCGGGACCAAACCATTTTATATTTTCCTCAAAATCATGGAATTGCGGAAGATAAAAAGCCAATAATTTAGGCATATTATTTTGAAAAATATGTTTATCCTCCGTTTTTGGCACAAAATCGGATTTATCAAGCTGATGATTTAAAACATAGTTTAAATATTTTTGTTTATCTGAGTTATTAGGTTTTCTTCTTATTTTTAACTTTATCCCCATAAAGCTATAAACCATATGTTTGCCATTTTCACTTTCAGTGCAGGAAAACAGTTTCCAACCATTTGAAATTTTTTTTGATTTTTCAGGCAAGTATTTTTTTATAGTTGGAAATTCCTTTTCTGCATACGTTAAAAATTCTTTTTTTAATCCTTCATCCATTTCACTGCAATACGTTGCCACATCATTGGCTATACGCTTTTCTATAACACCAATCCAATCTTCAGTACTATCCGCACCCATATTAAATGTGTTAATTTTTTCTATAAGCTGCTTATAGACAGATGTCATTTGAAAATCATTTTTTGTCTTTTTTTTCTTTGTTTCAGAGGAAGTGACATAATTGTAATAATAAGAAGAATTATCCAAAAACATCAGTTTATTTGCCGCAATAACTGCGCAGGCATTAAAATAATTATCCTCTGACGGATTTTTTATTTCTAAAAAGCGAACAGCATATTTTTTCAGCATTGACGCTTTATAAATTTTATTACAGCAAATGCCAGTCACGGTTATGCAATTAGCTTTTTTTACCAAAGAATCAAGGGGATTTTTCAATGAAGTTGCCCCCATATTTTTGTCGAACCAAAAATTATTATCGCGTATTATTTTTACAGACGATGTTGCCGCAATATCAGCAGATGAATTGACAGCAAGAGAATACAATTTTTCAAAATAATCATGGTCAATCCAATCATCTGCATCAATAAATCCAACAAATTCACCGGAAACAGTATCTAAACCCTTATTGCGGGCTCCTCCGGGACAATGGCAGTTTACATTGAATATTTTTATTCTTGAGTCATTACGTTTATACTGCTCCAGTATTTCCAGGCTGTTATCTGTTGAATCATCATTTATGCAAATAATTTCAATATCTTTTAATGTTTGATTGACAAGAGAGTTCATGCAGGTATGAAGATATTTCCCGGCATTATGAACAGGTATGATGACTGATACTTTTATATTATTCATTAATTATTCTCTCCATAATTTGCGGATAGTGTGCCAAAACATTTCTCAGCTGGACATCATTTTGCCCCTGACTGCCATTTTCTGAATAGAGTGTTATTTCACCACTTAATCCCAATTCCCGTTCCGGATTTATGTAGGTTAATTGTTTTATATTATCTTCCGCAACGACAATTTTTGTTTCCTGCAAAACAGCCATTGCCCAGAACCAGATATCATCCGCATTGGGGGCGAGTTTTGTGAATAATGCTTCGTTTAATATATCGGCATACAAAATCTTTGGCGGAAATAGCACACCGCCGCAGCCGGTGAAAAAATGTCTATAAGCAGGCAAAGAGTTTTCGGGTTCATGCTCCCACACTGCATACGGAAGAATTTTTTTATTACTGTCCAAACGTATTTTGTGTGCTCTGTGACAGTGAATACATTGAGGATTTTTCTGATAAGACTGACAGAGCTTTTCCAGCCAATCTTCCGGATAATAGATATCATCATCAGCCGTCACAATAATGGCATTAGGAAATGCTTTAAGTGAAGGAATAAGCTTTTTATACGATTTAATATTGCTGCACCATTTTATCTCCAATCCTTTTTCAAGGAAAAACAAAACAGTACAGGGAAGATCTTTTTCTTTATTGGGAAATTCTTCTTCTGCCAGCCAAAGTATTATCTTATTGGGTTTTACGCTTTGATTAAACAAAGAATATAAACCAAAATGCATATCATACATTCTTTGCGGAAATGACGTCAGCGAAACAATAATTTCTGGATTTCGCGTTTCTTTACTCAATCCATAGCCGCAATATTTTAATTGCTTTGTTACTTGTTTTTTATCTATATTTTTTATACCGTGAAAAGATTTTCTTTTGAATTTTATCGGAATACCCAATATTGTCACAATCTTATAGGCAGCTTTATTTTTTATTGAGAATATTTTCTGCAATATTGTCATATCATTTTGCATTTTTAAAACTTTTCTGTATTGTTTTGCAGGCAGAAAATGTTTTGCTCTTGCCAAAAAGATTTTTTTCTCTTCCGGCGGACATTCTCTGATTTCCCAACCAAATGAATGTTGTGCACTGATGTAAAAGGACTCTTCCACTTGTGCAAATACAGCTTCCTGCATTAGCTTTTCTTTTATTTTTTCAAATGCCTGAAATATACAAACAGTACTTTGATTTCTATTAATACTCAAAGAATTTTTTCTGTTTACTCTGTAGGTCAAAAGAATTTCATTTACATAGGTAATCTGAGAAGCTAATGCAAGGGAACAAAGATGAAAATAGATATCGTTGCATGTTTTTAATTCTTGAAATTCCAACTGATATTTTCGTATAAATGATGCTCTGTATAATTTTAATGCCAACTGAGGAATACATATTTTAAAAATATTTTCCGGGTTTGTTTGAGAGGAAATACAATCATTCTCATTAAAAAGTTGTGTCTGCAAGAGAGCTTCTTCGGAAGGAATAATACTGTTTGTCTGTCCGTCTAAAAATTGATGTTTGCAAATACAAATATCCGCATTCTTTTGGACTATTTTCTCTACAAGAAGTTCCAATGTTTTGTTTTCAATATAATCATCGCCGTCTAAAAAATATAAATACTCGCCTGCTGCAATCTTTAAACCTGTATTACGGGCATTTCCCGCACCATGATTTTCCTGATTGATAATTTTTATACGCGTATCACGGGAAGCATATTCTTCAAGAATTTCTAAAGAACTATCTGTTGAACCATCGTTTACACATAATATTTCTATATCTTTTAAGGTTTGACTGACAACAGATTCAAGACACTGTTTAAGATATTTTTCTAAATTATAAACGGGTATGATTACTGAAACAAGAGCCATTCATTACCTCTCCGATTCTTACAAAAAATGTTTTCTCCCTTTGTCAACATTTTTATTTACTTTATTATTATAAAATCATGGAATAGTATTAACTATTCAAAATTTATGATATTATACCTCTTCTTAAAGTTTATTATAAAAGAAATGCTGAATTGTCAAGCCAAATACAACATTCCTGCTGGTTCCCAAACAACCCATTATCCATGCTGACAAACTTCAGTTTACAATTACCAATTAAGCATTAAATTTTCGATTAAAATAAACAGGAATGCCTAATAATTTAGTAATGATGACACCACTTTTTGGCATACTTGTCCGCCACAGCCAACGATATTTTTTAGCTTTTTCCCTATATTTTTTTAATGCACTGTGTTTTGAAAAAATATAATCTGCAATTTCTTCTTGATTTTTATGTGTAAGCACTGATAGAGAATTAATCCCCATGCGGTAAAAAAATAATTCCTTTTGTACTTTATAAAATTTTTTATTGGTTTCAATGAAATTTAACCAAAATTCCCAATCTTCAAATCCCCTGCGCATACTTTCATCATAGCCGCCAAAATCTTGCCAATCATTCTTTTTGTATAATGCAGAGCAAACAACACAATTTCCAAATACCATATTATATTTTGTTGGATTTTTTAATAAAAAAACACCTGACCTTGCCCCAAAAAACACAACTTTACTAAAAACAACATCTGCTCTTTTTGTTTGCATAGCATCATAAAGTGACTGCAGGCAATCAGAAGAAATTTTATCATCGCCGTCCAAAGGAAAAATATACTCACCTTGGGCTTCACGAATACCGGCATTTCTTGCTGCTGGAAGCCCGCAATTTTCTTGATTAACAATTTTAATTTTATCAGGGTAATTATCACGATATCCATTAATAATTTTTGGAGAATTATCAGCAGAACCGTCATTAACAATAATAATCTCATAATCAGAAAAAGTCTGTGCTAAAACAGAATTCAAAGTTTCAGCAATAAAATTTTCCTGATTATAGCAAGGAATTATGACACTTATTTTTACCATGTTTGACTCTCTCTTTAACTGAAAATAATATATATAAAATGATACGTCATTTGAATGGAATTTAACGAAGAATGTTACCTATTAAAAATTTTATAGATTTTTCTTTTTAATGAATTAATAAACCCCTGTGTATCACGTTTTATGGGCAGCGATAATTTTTTGCCAAAAGTTTTTGTTATCAGTCCATTGGAATAGGAATAGTTCGCCGCCGCGTATTTATCCTGCAAGTATTCAAAACTATCATAAAAACGTTCTCTGATATTGCCATAGGAATAATGCTGGCATTTTAAATTCACAATTCTTGAAGCAATCCCGAACTTTTCTTTTGCATTTGCGCAAAAGTCTTCCGCATATAAATCAAAACTCAAATTTTCATCAAAGCGCAGTCCGTATTTTTCGATTAAACTTGAGTGAACAATTAAACACTGGCAGTCAAAGGTTTCAACCGGCGTTCCGTCTTTGCATTTTCGTCCGTAAAAGCGGATATTTTTCCCCTCTTTATCAGAATTTTTTACCCCCCCCAGAGAACGAAGCAAAAATCTGCTTTTTTGATCAAGAAGAACCGTGCCAATAGGTCCATACAAAGAATTTTTATCCAAGAAAGCCAATTTATGTGCTATATCTTCTTTTAATTCCCAATCTTCATGGCAGAAAACAAACCATGTTTCCTGACTGAAATCATATGCATTTATAAACTCATTATAGCGCACAGAAATACTTTTATTTTCAGCCGTATTATCCAAATCATACAGCACAGCAGACTGAAAATTTATATTATTTTTTATTAGGCGCGTGTACATTTCATAATCGCGAACGACAGTTATGACGGCTATTTTATCCATGTGAGCGTTCTTTTTATTTCCGGGTAAAATTTGCGGCTGGCTAAAAACATTTAAAAATTCCCCAATCAATTTAATATTTCTTACCAGAGCATTACATTTCAAGCAAGTCAATATTTACCCTCTTCGCCAAAAACAAAAACTTTCAACAGCAAAATTCAGCAATTATACAGCGTAAAAAATCACTATCCCTGCATCTTGCCTAAGTAAACAAAATAGATTAAATTAATAGCATAGTCACGAAATATTCATTTACAACCAACTATAAGGAAACTCTATGAAACATATAGTTACTTTTCTTTTTTGCATGGCTCTGCTCACAGGCTGCATGCATGGCCGCCATGAAGCGGTTGCTGACGGGCATATGGTTAATAACGGCAAAGCTCCCAGGCAAACAGTGTCTATCAATAATCTTTATCCCGACGAACTGCCTGATACAGGCAAAGTCACAACATATCACGGTCCTGCTCCGCGTATAAATACTTACGGCTATACTCCGTACCGCAAATATAATCATAACAGGTATCGTTACAAACGATATACTCCCCGCAAATGGTATTAGCGTTTTTCCGAAAAACATTCAAAAAAATTATTATAAAAGTTAAAATGTGTTGTATAAGGAAACAAGATGAAACATATAGTTACTTTTCTTTTTTGCATAGGTCTGCTCGCAGGTTGCAGTCAGCCGCGCCATGAGACACTTGTGTATTACTATCCTGTAGTTGCAGAAACAACCCAAATTCCCCTCACAGGCGACACTGCCAAAACAGGACAAGCAGCTCAAGCCACAACACAGACAAATCAAACGGCTGCTCCCGTACAAACTGCCGTTACCACACAGACACCTGTCAATATCACAACCCTTTATCCGGCGCCGCTCCCCTATACAGGAACAGTAGAAACCTATTATACTCCTGCACCGCAAATTCATTTGTTCTTAGGACCGAGTTTTGGTTTTTGGCATCATCGGCATCATTACAGACACTATCCACACAGAAGATATTACCCCCACAGAGGATATCATCACCGCAGATGGCGTTAGAATATTTCCAATAAATCTTGAGAATTTTATTTTTATACGCTTTTATATTAAAAAGTTTTGAGAGAGGGTACAGGGAGAGAACTTTTACAGCCACCGAAGGCGACGAAGTCGGTTCTGTTAGGCGAAGAATGAGCCTTACAGAACTGGACAGCAGAGCTAAAGTCTCTCCCTGTAACGTTTCAATAATTTTGGAAAATGCTCTATTATGGCATAACTGCCTTGACATTTTCTTCTTTGTACATTTTATCCTTGTACACATCATAGGCAGTCTGGTAATAGGCTATTGCTTTATTAATAAAGGCACTTCGGCTTTCAGTATCATTGTTCTGCGGATTTTTTGCTGTAAATGTATATTTTTTTGAAGGATCAAGCACCATAAAATAATTTTCGTCTTCATAACCTAAAAGCTGATACGTTGAAACAAATGCCCGCGCAGATTTTTCGTCCATCTTCAAGATATCTTTGCCAAAAAACGGAGACATATACTCGAAACCGACCACATCAAGCAAAGTAGGCGCAATATCAATTTGTGAGCACAGCAAAGAAATATTTTTAGGGGTAATATATTTCGGAGAATACATCATGCTGACAACGCCGTATTCTTCATAGGGCACTTCTGTCTTGCCGGCAATGGAAGAAGGGTGATCTCCCACAAAGACAAAAACCGTATCTTCGAACCATGGTTTCTGCCGTGCCTCATCCATGAATTTTTCAATGGCATAATCAGTATAGCGGACAGCGGAAGTCCGTATTCCCTGCGGCAGATTGAGTTCATTTTCAGGAAAGGTGAAAGGTCTGTGATTAGAAGTAGTTAAGACAACATGCAAGAAGTTTTTCCCCCGTGCATAACTTATATCAGCCAGAAGCAGGCTTTCAGCATAGGAGTCCCCGTCGCATTGTCCCCAGGCATTGGAAAAGCTATCATTTTTATAGGACAGCTGGTCAACGATTTGGAAACCGATGCCCTCAAAAAAAGCATTCATATTATCAAAAAATCCAATGCCGCCGTAAATAAAATTCAAATCATAATCCCTGTCTTTAAAAGGCGTTGCCAGACTGTACAAATCAGCATTATCACTGCGGCGTACAATGGAATTGCCCGGAGTGGGCGGAATACTGAGCATAATGGCTTCCAGCCCGCGGACAGTGCGAGTTCCGGTTGATTTCATATTGCTGAAATGAAGACTTTTTTCTGCCAAAGCATTAAGGAACGGTCTGTGCTCCTTATATTTTCTGCTGCCCAGGCTTTCAATAATCACAATAACCACATTCAAATTCTTGCCTTCTTCGCGTCCGATAATTTTTCGCACAGTATTTTGCGGCACAGGCGAAGTATGGGGCGTAATATTCAAATCATCACGCACCAGTTTAAACGCAAGCTCTGTATCTATGGTTTCGTAAAAGCGGCGGTAATTGAGCTGATTGTGCAGATAGGCAGAAAAAAGGGAATAGACGCCGTTTTTTGCATATTCATTCCAATATCTGTTTTCACTGTGATTGAGCGGAGAAAAACCATAATAACTGACAGCCACAATCAAATAAAAACAAAGAACCTGGACAAAACGCCCTAAAAAACGAGTTCCGCAGACAGCAGTCTCAAGCTTTTTGCGCAATCCCTGCCAGCCAATGAAACTCAAAATCAACGCAAAGGCAAATACCACCACAAAAAGCCAGAAAAGCGGATAGGATTCAATAATATTTTGAATAACTTCAGTAGTATAAATAAGATAATCAATAGCAATAAAATTAAAGCGGCAGGCAAATTCTTCCCAAAAGAAATACTCTGCAAATGCAGTAAAAACAAAGATTAAACTAAACAGAAAAAGGATACACCAGGAATAGCATTTCCCGACTATGGATTTTAAAAATTTATCCCCGGGCAGAAAAAGCAGTAAAACAGGCAGAACAAGGGCAAACAGCACCGTGAAAAAGTCATTGATGAGCCCATAAAAAAGCTGTGCAATGGTTCCAAGGGAAAAAGGCAAAACATCGGGAAAAAAATACTGAAAAACAAGGCGGGTAACAACATTTATAAAAAAGAAAATAAAAGCCAGAACACAAAGAAAAGAAAATCGATAGGAAAGCATGGAAAAACGAGAGGGGGATAACACCATGAAGAATACTCCTTAATAAAACCCTAATGCGAAAAATCCATAATGGCAGGACTGTCATTTAACTTTAGCAAATACTTATACTTTTCAATACCATACACAATGACAAGATTAATCATCCACGCCCAGCAAATTGTTGACAGCGTATCAGAAAGAAAATGCTCGCCGCGGACAATTTGATAGCCCCCCATAAGTGAACCTACAGTCAGCCCAATGAGCAGCCCCGCATAACGATAACGCGGAAAAGGAAGTGCGAAGAAAAGCATCATCAGAGCATAGCCGCCGGAACAATGCCCGGCAGGAAAACATCTGCCTTGGGGTTCCAATGCTCTTTCACCCTGTAAGATTTCAAACATTCTATGCTGTTCGTATGTACCATTAAATTCTGCGAGTTGGTTTGGACAATAAACATTTGTCACTTTCTTGCCTGCACCCACAAGAAGCGGCACAAAAAGCAGGCTCAGCAGCAGCAAAACACAGCATTTTCGCCAAATTTTGACCTTTTGTATAAAAAATGAAAGAAGCAGCACAAAACCACAAATGCCCGCAAAAATAGAAATGGCTTTTTTTGCGCCGCCGTACCACAACCAGCGTGTCGCGTTAAACTCCTCAGCTGTCAGCCACCAGTTTTTTGTGTCATCATTATACCAAAGACTTTGAAAGGCTATATCAAGGTTTGTCCATGTATGCAAAATACAAATCAGCAGAAAAAAGGAAAAAGCACAGCAAAATTGAAACAGCCATTTCCTTTTGGAAAGCAAAACATCTTTCATCCTTTAACTGCCTTCATAAATTTTTTGCAGACCAAAAAGACTCTTCCTTTAATCTGATGAAACAACTTGATTTCGTCCGGAAGTTTTTGCTTTATACAAATTATCATCAACACGCTGCAATAAATCTTTTATACTTTCGTCTTTATGATAACTGACAACACCGATACTTACGGTAATAGGTCTGCGCATCGGCGTTGACATGTTTTCTTCCATGAGTGCTCTGATACGTTCAGCAATGCGCTTGGAATTTTCAGCACTTATATCATGCAGAATAATCAAAAATTCTTCTCCGCCGAAACGAACCACATAGTCTCTGTCACGCAAAGTTTTTTTCAGCAGCATAACAAGCAGCTGCAAAACCTGATCCCCAATCAAATGCCCGTATGTATCATTGACTTTCTTGAAATGGTCAATATCAAGCATTAACACGGAAAATGTACTGTTCTTTTCTCGGCAGTCTTTAATAGCATCTTCCAAAAAGCCTGATAAAACCTGCCTGTTATAGGCACCGGTCAGAGGGTCGAGGGTTGAAGTTTTAATAATATTTTGCTGTTCTTTTTCCAAATCAACAATCTTTTTATTCAAACGGGTTAAAATACTTTGGAAGAAAGAATCATCATAATAAACAGAAACCAGACCCCGTTTTTTTGTTGCGGTTTCAAAGCCTGTCAGCCAGTAAATATAGTTCTGTTTATCTTCACCATGTCCAAGGGAAAATTCCTGCTGGACAATGGCACAATGTTCTATGGCATAGGTGCAGTTTTCGATGAAGGACTCTTTTGATTCATCAGAAAAATACGCAATGTTTGAAAAATCAAAATTATTGATTTCATCAGTCATTTCAAGTGATTTTACATCTTCCCCATTTATCTCGGCGTAATTTTTCGCACTTTCCAAGTACATTTTAATAACGCGTCTGTATTCTTTATTGACGAATAAAAGTTTTCTGTTTTTATCTTTTATTGCCATGGGCAAAGGAAGCGCATCAAACGCACTGAAATAATATTCGTTTTCATTCTCAAGATTTTGCACAGCTTCTTTTCTGGCAAGATTTTTCTTTCTTAATTCCGCAAAGAGAGTCTGTTCCTCTTGAGAAAGCTTATTCCAAAGCTCTTCCTCAGCAGCAGAATCATACGCATTCATAAGCCATTGATAACAATCATCTGAAATATTCATAGCGTTACCCTATTATTTTCTATAAGAAAATGACTGAAAGTTGATAGTGTTGAAGCAAGATAACATTTTGTTTTTTCCTGCTTTAGCCCAAAAACTTCGCCGGAAAACTTTTTGAATTTTCCCTCAATTCCAAGATTAAACTCTTGTGCTGTCTTTTGCCCCTTTCCCGTCAAAACCAGACAGGAAAACGCAAAACCAGCCTGTATGCCAAAAATAATATCTTCTTTTTTATCGCCAATCATGGCACATTCACAAGGCTGTATGCCATGCTTTTGGGATAAATACTCCCACATCCCGAGCGACGGCTTACGGCAAATGCATGCATCTTCCGGGGCGTGGGGACAAAATGCATAATCTAAAAGTTCAGCATTCTCAAGCCGCAAAAGCTTTGCCAAGGCTTGCTGGCAAGCCAAAAAATCCTGTTCTGAAAAATAGCCTCTGCCTATTCCAGACTGATTTGTTACGACTAAAGTTTTTATACCATTGTTTTGCAGCAACTTCAAGGCTTTTGCCACACCCGGAAAAAGTTCAACCTGTGCAGGGTCCGAAAGATAATGCTTATCCACAATCAGCGTTCCGTCCCTGTCCGCAAAAAGGTATTTTATCATACTGAATTTCCTATATATTTTTACGACGCATCCGCCGTTCTTCCACTAAAAATTTACCTGTCACGGAACGAGGGTCTGCCATAATATATTCAGGGCTGCCTTCGGAAATAATGGTTCCCCCGTTATCACCGCCGCCGGGTCCCATGTCAATGACATAATCAGAAGCAAGGATAACATCGGTATTATGTTCAATCACAACCACACTGGCACCCCGTTCCACAAGCTGATGCAGAACAGTCACAAGCTTGCCTACTTCATGCATATGTAAGCCTGTGGTGGGTTCGTCCAAAATATATAATGTGCCGGAAAGCAGACGTTTGCCAAGCTCGCGGGAAATTTTAATCCGCTGCGCTTCTCCGCCTGATAAGGTTGTGGCAGGCTGACCTAAACGGATATAGCCAAGCCCCACACTTTCCAGCATGGATAAGCGGCGTTCCAAAGACGGATAATTTTCAAAAAACTGCCGTGCTTCACTGACAGTCATATCCAAAACTTCAGCAATATTTTTATCTTTGTAGCGTACTTCCAGAGTTTCATGATTAAAGCGCTGTCCTTTGCACACATCGCACTGCACAAAAATATCAGGCAGAAAATGCATTTCCACGCGGATTTGCCCGTCACCTTTACAGGTTTCACAGCGTCCGCCAGAAACGTTGAAACTAAAACGCCCGGCCTTATAGCCCCGTCGTTTTGCGTCCTGGGTCATGGCAAAAATATTGCGGATTTCATCAAAAATTTTCGTGTACGTTGCAGGGTTGGAACGGGGCGTTCTGCCGATAGGGCTTTGGTCTATGGATACAACCCGTTCAATTTTATCAATATTCAAAATTTTCTGTACCGTGCCCGGCTGGTCAACTTTAATCCCGCAGTGCATGGCAATATGCTTATACAGCGTATCAATAACAAGAGAACTTTTACCGGAACCTGAAACCCCTGTTACACACGTCAAAATGCCAAGGGGAACGGCACAGTCAATATTTTTGATATTATTGGTTGTGACGCCTTTTAAGGTTAAAAATTCTTTGGGTTCGCGCCGTTCATCAGGAATGGGCACTTTCAAATCCCCGCGCATATATTTTGCCGTCAGGGACTGAGAATTTTTGAATAATTCCTGCACATTGCCTGTAAACACAAGCTCTCCGCCATGCTCTCCCGAACCTGGTCCCAGTTCTAAAATGGTATCTGCTTCGCGGATTGTAGCTTCATCATGTTCCACCACCAAAACCGTATTGCCCCTTGCCTGTAAGCTGCGAAGGGTTTGAATAAGCCGTTCATTATCACGGGGGTGCAAGCCGATGGAAGGCTCGTCTAAAACATAGGTCACCCCCACCAAACCGGAACCCAGCTGGGAGGCAAGCCGTATGCGCTGTGCTTCTCCGCCTGAAAGCGTTATCATGGAACGGGCAAGAGAAAGATAATCAAGCCCAACATTGAGCATAAAGGAAAGACGGAATGTTAATTCCTTCAGCAAAGGCTCGGCAATAATCGCATGTCTGCCTGTGAATTCCAGACTGTTCAGCCACGCCAGCGCTTTGGTAATGGACAAACTGCAAAACTCATAAATATTGTATTCCGCCTGAGGGTTTTTGACATGCGCCCTGCCTACTTTCACGCACAGCGCTTCCGGACGAAGCCGTGCCCCCTGACATTGCGGGCAGTCCACAGCATAGCTGTATTTGGAAAGAATTTCGCTCCATGCATCTCCATGCTGCATAATACGCTCAAGCAAATACATGACTCCGGGCCAATGACTGTTCGTCATTGCGCTTTCATGCAAATCACGGTTCAGGCTTGTGCCGCCCATAAAATTACGGCGCAGACTGCCGGTTCTGTTTATGCCCCCTGCTTCCCCATGAAAAAGCGCTTTTCGTGCTTCTTCACTGAAATCTTTTAAAGGAGTATCAAGGGTAAAACCATGGCGTCTGCCCAGTTCCTGCAAAGGCTTTTCTATTTGGTTCCAGGTATATTTACCGGAAAAGGGAGCCAATGCCCCGTCAGCAAGGGAAAGGCTTTCATCAGGCGCAATAAGCCCTGCATCAAAAGTCGCTACGGTGCCAATACCGGAACACTGCGGACAAGCCCCCTGCGGTCCATTAAAGGAAAATAACTGCGGAGAGGGTACAGGCATGGAAGTATGGCACTTGGGGCAAACACTGTCCGTGGAATGAATAATATCATCCATGCCCTCACAGGAAACAATGACACGCCCTTCACCGTATTTCAGCGCGAGTTCCACAGAATCAGCAAGGCGGGTACGCATATCTTCCTTGATAATCAAACGGTCAACAACTAAATCTATGCTGTGCTTTTTATTTTTATCAAGTTCCGGCACATCATCAAGAGTATAAATTTTCTTCTCCTCTCCCAGCGTTGCCACCCGCACACGCACAAAACCCTCAGCCTTGAGCTTTTTGAAGAGATCCTGATGGGTGCCTTTTTGCATTTCCACAAGCGGTGCAAGCAAAATCAGTCTGGAACCTTGAGGAAGCTCCATAATATCTGCAATAATTTCATCTGCCGCACGCGCTTCAATGGGTGTACCGCATTTTACGCAGTACATGCTTCCAAGACGCGCAAAAAATACCCGCAGGAAATCATAAATTTCCGTTACCGTGCCCACAGTGGAACGCGGATTGCGCCCGGTTGTCTGCTGTTCCAGACTAATGGCAGGGGAAAGTCCCTCAATTTTATCCACCAGCGGCTTGTCCATTTTAGGCAAAAACTGACGGGCATAGGCAGACAAAGACTCCACATAACGCCGCTGCCCCTCTGCATACACAATATCAAAAGCCAGCGTTGACTTGCCTGACCCGGAGGGCCCGCACACTACCACAAGCTCATTGCGGGGAATACGAACATTAATATTTTTTAAATTATGCTGCCGTGCGCCTTCAACAATAATCGCTTCATTTTTATCTACAGTATTATTCTTTTTTGCTGAAGTTTTTTCTTTGTCTGCCATAATTTTTCTTCACTCCTTGTCCGTATATTAATAGCATTTTTTACATATTTGACAAGTAGGAAAAAACAGACAAAAAACACCGCCAGAACCCGGTCTGTAAAAATTATTCAAAAGATAAGCGGCAATAAAAATGCTGTCACGCAAAATAAAAATTCAAGGTTCCGGAATATCATTAAAAAAACAGCAAATAACGTTTTGATTTTCTCATTATTAATTGCTTTGTTATAGAAAGCGGTTGATAATCAATCACCTATAAAACATATATTCCTG
>CAOMFZ010000008.1 GCA_948482415.1 uncultured Mailhella sp. | reverse complement strand
GAGCGTTACAGATAAAGACAGCAGAGATAAAAGTTTTTCCCCTGCATAGAAAAGTCACAAGATTTAATGGAACTGCTTTAGAATGTTATACAATTTATTCTTCTCTGCTCGGACTTTGTGGCTGTTCCATTAACACCTTTTTAACATATTCCAATTCTTTTTCCTGCCAGCAGACAATAATCTTATTATCATAGATTACAACAGAATTTTTATGCGGCCAAGGTTTTAGATTCATAATAATATCCATGGGAACATCTGAAAAACACTCTTGTATTTTCTCTGAAGGTGCTGATAAATCAATTAATTTTGCAGAGTTAAACCACCTGGTGTGCGGCATCTGTGAGCAAAGAGCCCACAAACTTTTAGGAGGAAAAAAAGTACTATCCACAATAACATTATTCTGGTCATATTTTGATTGATAATACGCAGAATTAAAAGATGTATAATACCCGATAGAAATAAAATTATAGGATTTTTTATATAAAAATTCATCTTGCTGTTCAATTCTGTCTACAAGCCGTGTAATAAGAGTTTTATCGCCTTCCAATCCTATTTTCCAGAACTTCTGACATTCAAAATCCCGGATAACACTGAAATAACATATTGGAATTAATAGTAAAACTAATAAATTCTTTGTCCAAAGCAAGCGTGCATTCAAAATATAGGCAATGACACAAGTATACACATAGGGCAAAGAAAAATACGTTATATAGGGATAAAAAAGAGCATAAGTTTCCGTTATACAATGAATGCTGTTTGAGCAAAAAATTATTGCGGTAAAAATAAATACTGTGCCTAATAAATATTGCAGTTTTCTTCTCCGTATAGCTCCGCCGACCATAAGCATAAACATGGGAATAAAAAGCAAAGACAGCAGCACAAGATATTTTAAATCCAAAAAAGGATAGGTAGTGAAAAAATGCCTGAAGGAATCAACAAAAACGGTTAAAATTCTCGGTAAAACCTGGTCAGCAGCAAGAAGCGCCGTATTATATTTCTCTGCAAAAATGCCTGTATATTTTAAACATTGGATAATGATAAAATAGACAATACAAGACACCAGAATAATGCATATTGACCGAAAATATTGCTTAAATAATGTTACAAAATTATTTCCATTGGCATATTCCAGCAGCATTTTTCCCAAAAAAATAACCGCCAGGGTATTTATGCAAACATTATAATCCCCCATGGCAAAAACAAGCAGAACGACAGAAAAAACAGACGCAGCATAACTCTTTTTTTCGGATAAAATCAATGCAGTAATAATGAGCAAAGGAGCCAAAAGATATGCATAAGATAAATGCAAAAAATATATAACATTCGCCAGTTGAGGATATAAAAGCAATAAAACAGAAAGAGCAAAAATATTAAAAACAGTAACAGGCAATTTCCAATATTTTACAAGGAAAAGCGGGGTCAAAGACAAAAAAAGAAATCCCAGACAATGGTTCAGAAAAGGAAGATATTTCCACTCAAGCAAAGCACTGATGATACGAATTGAAAACCGACCGATTGTGACATAGTGTTCTTGATCCAAATCATAGCGCAAATGCATCCAATCATGACTGCCGTGCAAAAAATTCATATTAAAATAGAGATACACTACATTTAAAATGAGAAAATTCAGCAAAAAGGCAATCTTATATTCTTTTCTGATAGTTTTAAACCTGTCAATACCAACAGACAAAAAATCTTTAGATTTAAAGACAGTTAAATATTTTTTGTACAGACTGCGGCACATACGAACTATAAAAAATACTCTTTAAAAAATTAATTGCTATAAAATACTACTTGTTAGACTAAAAATTTTAGTATTTACCAAAATAAAAGTCAATTCTTTTGTTGTATGTGACGTGGTGTATGGATTTTCATTATCCTTATTTTTTGAAAGTACGAATTGTCTCTATCTCCCAATTATGTGACAGATTTTCAGAAAAAAAAACGGATAAGCCGTTCTGCGTGAGCAGTACGGTTAACTACAAGCTGAGTTGGAAACCGAAAAACAACAACTTTTCAAATATGCAGGGATTAACTTGTGACGAACTGTGCAAAAGAGGGTAAAACTCTCTTTTGCACAGTGAGTTATTGGGATGAGGAAAGAGGATACAAAGGGGAAAACAGAAAGGGATTTATCCCTTTAACGTTTTCCCCTTTGAAAGAGAGCAGACTGTCGAAGTCAGCGAAACCGTTTGCTTTACACAAGTGGACAGTAGGGCTAACGTCTTTTTCTTTATGAAAAATTCCTAATATTAAGTGGAAATGTTCTAATTATGTTCTTCTTGTTTGACTTCGTTCCACAGTTCGTCTTTATCATCAAGACTCAAGCTTTCAAAATCAAGATTTTTTTCTTTTGCCAATTTTTCCATGGCTTCAAAGCGTTTTACAAAGCGGTTGCAGGTCATATCAGCAGCAATATTTGCCTTTACGCCAAGGCGTCTGCCCAATTCCACCAAACTGAAAATCATATCGCCGAGTTCATGTTCGATATGTTCAGCCCGTTTTGGGTCGTCCTCCGGTTCTGCTTTGGCGTCCAAAAGTTCAAGCCATTCAGCTTCCACCTGTTTTTCCACATCTTCATCATCGTCCCAAGTAAAACCGGCTTTTGCGGCTTTTGCATGGATACGATAGGCACGGGAAAGTGCAGGCAATGCAGAAGGAATAGAAGCGAGAGCCCCGTCAGTACTGCCTTTTTCAGCTTTTTCCTGATTTTTGATTTTTTCCCATGCCGCATGCAGGGCTTCCCTGGAAGTATCCTGATTTTCCTGTTTTGCAAAAACATGGGGGTGTCTGCGGTGCATTTTTTCAACGCTTTTCATCAATGCATCAGCAAAATCAAAGGCATTTTGCTGGGCATATTTTTGTGCAATCAGCATAATGCCAAAAATCACATCACCCATTTCATCGCAGGCATCAGCCGCATTATTTTTGCGCACCGCGTCCACAAATTCAAAGAGTTCTTCAATAGAATATTCAGAAAGCGAAATCGGCGTTTGTGCTTTATCCCAGGGACAGCCGCCGTCATCAGCCAGAATTTTTTCTATCACATCATTCATGGCAAGGATTGCCTGCGTTAATTTATTTGCTTCCATATATCCACCTGTAAATGTTGATAATTTCCAACCACATAATCAACGAGTTTTCCCATAATGTCAAGCAGATACGGTATTGTCTGGGAACCTGTTACCAGCGGGTCATTTTTCAGGAGCCATGACAAAACAAATGCCACAAGTCCTGTCAGGAGGAGTCCTTTCACAATACCAAACAACGCTCCTAACACACGGTTTATCCAGCCTGTAAAAGTTATCTGCATAACCTTGCTCAGGAGCTTCGCCACAATAGAAACCGCCAAAAAGCCAGCCACGACAATACTAACAATGGCAAAAGGATAATTAAAGGAACTTGAGCTGTATCTGCCAATAAAATCCGCAACTGTATTTCCGTACATGCGGATAAGAAAAATACTCAAGATAATGGCAGCAATGCCTGAAACTTCTTCAAAAAAGCCGCTGTATGCGCCTTTGATAAAGAAGAACGCCATTGCAATGATTACAAAAATATCAAAATAATTGAGAGCCATAGCTTTTCCAATAAAAAAAGGAACATATTGTTCCTTTTTTATATGAGTTATTGATTTAAAATCGCTTTTGGCGATGCCATTGTATAGATTTCATGGGGGTCAAGAATTAAGACCACGCTGCCGTCACCCATAATACTTGCACCTGACAAGCCCTGAATATTATTCAGATACATACCAAGCGGCTTAATAACAATTTCCTGTCTGTCAAGGAGCTGATTGACGACAAGTCCAATACGCTTATCGTTATCCTGTAAAATAACCACAGAAATAATATCGTTATTCACGGTTTCAGGCAAGTCTAAAAGTTCGCCCAAATCTACAATACCTAATACTTCACCGCGCAGCGTTACGGCATTTCGACCATTAATACTGGTAAGAATACTGCTTTCGAGCTTGGTGGTTGTTGCAACAGCATCAAGCGGAATTGCATAGGTTTGGTTGCCCATTTTAATCATCAGGGCTTCAATAATTGCCAGGGTCAGCGGCAGGGACAGGGTGAAGCGTGTGCCCTGGTGACGTACCGTATGGACGGTAACATTACCTTTCAGGTTTTTGATATTTGTACGAACAACGTCCATACCGACACCACGGCCGGAAATATCGGTAACAACTTCCGCAGAAGAGAAACCGGGCGCAAAAATAAGTTCTATTGCTTCTCTGTCAGTAAGCGCTTTTGCTTCATCTGCACTGATAATGCCTTTGCGGACAGCAACTTCGCGCATTTTTTCAGGATCAATGCCTTGTCCGTCGTCCTCAATTTCAATAACAACGGAGTTACCTTTATGATATGCTCGAAGGGTAACGTGACCGGTAGCAGATTTACCGCGTTCTTTACGGGTTTCAGCATCTTCAATACCATGGTCAACGCTGTTTCGGATTAAGTGCATAAGCGGGTCATTGATTGCTTCAATAATGCTCTTATCAAGTTCTGTTTCTTCACCTTCAAAAATAAGCTCGATTTCTTTGTTCACTTTTCTTGAAAGGTCACGAACAAGACGCGGGAAGCGGGTGAAAACAGAAGAAACTGGCAGCATTCTCACTTTCATGAGAGTGTCCTGCAAATCATCAGAAACACGGCTCATGGCATAGGTTGTTTCTGATAAGTCCTGAGCAACACTGACAATATCTATTTCATTAGCATTAGACTCAAGGTTCTTGGTGATCATGGCATAACGGTTACGGTTAATCAGCAACTCGCCAATCAAGTTCATCAAGTGGTCTAATTTTTCGTAATCAACACGAATACTTGAAGTTGTTGCTTTATCATGCTTTGCCGCATCAGCAGGTTTTGCACCATTGGCAGGAGCAGCAGAAGCGGCAGGAGCTGTAGCCGGTTTCGGAGTTTCAGCAGGTTTTGGTGCAGCAGGTGCAGCTTGCGCTGCTTGAGCGGGCGCAGCGGCTGGAGCAGCCGGCTTTGGTGCTTCGGCAGGTTTTGGTGCAGGAGCAGGTTGTGCCTGCGCTGCCGGGGCTGGCTGAGCCGGTGCGGCAGGTGCGGGTTGAGCGGCAGCAGGTTTCGGAGCTTCAGCAGGTTTTGGTGCAGCAGGTGCGGCTTGCGCTGCTTGAGCAGGCGCAGCGGCTGGAGCAGCCGGCTTTGGTGCTTCGGCAGGTTTTGGTGCAGGAGCAGGTTGTGCCTGCGCTGCCGGGGCTGGCTGAGCCGGTGCGGCTGCGGGAGCTGTCTGTGTTTCTGCCTGTGCAGCAAGTTCCGGATTTTTCGCAATAAGAGCCTGTTCAATGGCATTATTCGCCATTTCAACAATAATATCTGTTTCCTGATCCAAAAGGGAAATCAGGCATTCAAAACCAACATCACTGTTTCTGCCCTGATCAACAATATTGGCAGTTCTTTGCGCATATTCTTTGAGTTCTGCAAATTCCATAAAGCTGGAAGCATTCTGGATTGCGGTATAGCCTCTGAAAAGCGCATCTTGCTGTGCTTTGAGCGTTGGGTCTTTTTCCAATTCTTTCAAAGCATATTGAATAACAGCATATTGTTGTTTTACAGTGGATTGGAACAAAGCTAAATCGTCATCACTGTCAAGAAGCCCTGCCCCAATAGAAGTAAGAGGCATTTCTTTAATGCCAACAACGGAAACTTCCTGTAATTCAGGGGCACCCGGAACATCCTGTGCTTCCTGAGGAGCTTCTTCTGCAGGTGCTTCGCTCTGTTCATCGTCAGGCAGGAAAATGGAAGGAGGAAGGCTGGGCGGATTGCCGGCAACGGCATCTTGTAATTGAGCAAGAAGTTCAGACGTATCAAAAACATCGGCACTGTTGCCGGAAGTATTGATGCTTCTGATCAGAGCATCCATAACGTCAACAACAACAAGCAGCAAATCAATCAAATCATTGGTAACAACAAGTTCACCCTGTCTTGCTCTGTTGAGCAATGTTTCAGCTTCATGGGTCAATGCATTTAAATCATGGTAGCCAATGAGACCGCTGTTACCTTTTAAGTTATGGAAATTTCTGAATAATGTATTAACTAATTCATGGGCATCTTCATGCTCATTGGAAATTTTTTCAAGCTCGATCAAGCCGTCGTAAAGCCCGGAAATATTATCAAGTGCTTCGTCAATAAAGTCGCGTAAATGGTCTTCCCCAAAGGCAGAAAGTGCCAATGGAGGTTTTTTGGCAAGACCGGCAATCCATTCATTGGAAGGAAGAACTTTGCGTTTTCCGTTGGAAGATTTGGGAGCAGATGCGGCTGATGCAGGTTCAGATGCTGAAACAGCTTCAGGTGCAGCAGGTGCCGGTTCAGGTTCAGCCGCCGCTTCAACCGGTGCTGCAGGTACTTCTGCAACAGGTTCGGCTGAAACTTCTGCTGTCGGTTCGGGAGCTGCTTCCACAGGAGCGGCTTCAAGAGCAGGTTCGGCAGCAGCTTCAACGGGAACCGCTTCAGCCGGAGCCGCTGACCCGCCGCCGTTCAAGGCTTCTTCCATGCTGGAGAACCGTTCGCCGGCCAAAATTCTGTCTAATAAATCAATAAGGTGTTCAGTAGGTACATCACCTTCGCTGTTGGTACTTTCGAGGTTATTAAGCATATTATTGAAAGCGTCTGTTGTCGCCAAAATAATATCCATAATCGTAGAATCGACAGACATTGTGCCTTTTCTAAGCTCATCAAGTACATTTTCAGCTCTGTGTGCAAGCTTATTAATACGATTTAAACCCAAAAAGCCGGATGCACCTTTCAGGGAGTGCATGGGGCGGAAAATATCATTAAGCAGAACCAAATTTTCCGGAGATTTCTCAAGCTCCAACAAGTTAGGCTCGATGGTCTCAAGATGTTCGCGAGATTCAATAATAAAATCAGAAATAAGTTCAGGGTCTAAATATTCTTGACTCATAATACCTACCACCTTACAGGGGTAAATACCCCTTTTTATCCTAATAACATTTTAATATTACGAACCATTCGTTCCGGCTGGGCAGGTTTTACCATATAAAGGTTTGCACCAAGGCTGATTCCTCTTTGAATATCATCTTCGCCGCCTTCAGTGGAGAGAATGATAATAGGAATATCTTTATAGCCGTCCTGCTCACGCACTGCGGCAATAAAAGAAAAACCGTCCATTCTTGGCATGTTGATATCGGTCAAAATAAGGTCGATTTGAGGCATTGAGTAGAGTTTTTCCAAACCATCAATCCCGTTTTCAGCTGTTTCAACTTGCATTCCTTCTGCTTTGAGAATAAATGCGACTAAGTTACGAATTGTTTTTGAGTCATCAACAACCAAAATAGTCTTATTACTCATACTTACCTACGCTTCTGAAAGATTATTTTTTCTCTATCATCACGCATACCAGAACGTTTGTATACTCTATTATACGGTTATGCCCAGAAAATCTTTAGCCTTAAACTAAAATTTTAATTGCACTTTTCCGGTATGCCTGAAATTTTTATTCTTAACTTTGTTTACGATAAATAATAGCACCCGGATGATGTTCCGGCTTAAAGGTTCTACTGATATTATGCAGGGATTCAGAGTGACCGATAAGCAAATAGCCACCAGGCAACAAGTTATCGTAAAAGGCATTGATAACATGTTTTTTCATTGCATCGTCGAAGTAAATAATAACGTTGCGGCAGAAAACAATGTGAGAACGGTCTACCCGTGCAAGCTCGTCGGATTTTGCAAGGTTGATTTGTCCAAATTGTACAAGCTTTTGCGCAGCAGGTACAATTTTATACATTTTGCCTTCTTTGGTGAAATATTTTTCAATTATTTCCGGAGGAGTTGTCCGAAGGGCGTATTCACTGTAAACCCCTTTGCGCGCAATATTCAGCATGGCAAGAGAAAGGTCGTTAGCAGTGATTTTTATATTCCAATCGTTGATTTCCCCTTTCAGGAGGTCAAGAAGAATGATTGCAATAGTATATGGTTCTTCCCCTGAGGAACAGCCTGCTGACCAGATATTGATTTTCTTTTCTCCTTTTGCTCTTTGTTCTGCAATAAGTTTCGCTAAAACTTTATCTCTGAAAATATCGAGCTGAACATTGTTTCTAAAGAAGCTTGTTTCGTTGGTTGTCATATTTATGAACAACTCGTTAAGCTCTGCTTTTTTATTTTTATCATAACGCAAATAATTATGATATTCGCTGAAACTGTGCAGACCAAGCTCACGAAGACGAGTATTCAAGCGGTTTTCCATGAGATATTTTCTGTTTTCCCCAACGAAAATACCGCATTGGTCATAGAGGAAGTCACGCAAAATGATAAATTCATCATTGGTGATTTTAATTTCATTTCCGCCTGCGTCATCTCCTGAAGCACGGCGGGCAAGAGGAGAACGAATTGCATTGACATTGTTCGCAAGCGTTGCAGAATCGTCAGCTGCATTTCTTTTAGCAAATAAGGAAGAAGCAGCAGAACTTGCCTGCGGCTGAGACGCTTTAAAAAGCTGAGACGCAGTGGGTCTTGCCTGAGGCGCCGGCTGGGTTGCTGAGGCAGCCAGACGAGACTGGGTTGCCTGCTGCATTAAACGGGTATTGCCTTTTGTTTCGCTGGCAATATCAGCATGCAGTTTTTCAATGACAGCAAGTTTTTCTTCCAATGATAATTTGCTGATATCAGAAAGCAAACTGGAAGTCGGCTTTTTTATGGCGCTGACAGCATTGGCGGCATTTGCAGCACTTGCCTGCATGGCGGTAAAAGAAGAAGGTCTTTCAGTCGCTGCACTTGCTTCAGCCGTCTTTCCTGCTGTCATGCTTGAAAATGTTACTTTTTGCGGTTCAGCAGTTTTTGCCTGTGCAGAAAAAGGACTGACAGGCTTTGCAGTTTTATCGTCTTTGTCATCCTTGACAAAACTCTTAAAAAAAGAACCTCTTTCTGCCCCGCCGCTGGCTGCTGCCGTTGTCGTTGCGGCAGCCTTTCCACCGAACATTGATGAAAAACTTTTCTTATTTGGATCGTTTAAGTTACTCATCATTTTCCCCTAACTCACGAGTAATTGACTCCATAGCAACTTGTGCTGCATGCTGAATATCGCTGTCGTCAGAATCAACAAGCCCCAATAATGCCTGAAACGCCTGATCACCGCCAATAAGTGCAAGAGTTTCAATAATTTTCAGTTTTACAAGCTTTTCTGAATTTGGAATCATATCGATAACAGTTTGTACAACACTATCTATTTTATAGAGTCCAAGGACTTCCAATGCTCTCATTTTTACCCAATCATCAGTATCAGAAAGTGCAGCTACAAGAGTAGGAATAAGCTCTTCATTCATTTGTTCACTCATGATGCCGACAGTATTGAGGCGAACTTCCTTGTCTTCGTCCTGCATTGCAAACATGAGCATTTTATTTTTGGTTTCTGATTGCGGCAAGCCGTAACCAATGGCTTCAATAGCTGTTTTACGAACAGAAGAATCACTGTCGTCCATGGCCTTTGCCAAATCTTCAAAGAAGAATTCAGCATTGATATATCCCATGGTATAAACAGCCATTTTTCTTAAATCTGCCCGTTCATTATCTTTATAGGAAGTAATTTTCAAAACTGTTTCTTCATCTTCCAAAGCAAGACATGCTTCAAGTGCAGCATCATGAATACTTTGGTTTTCGCTTTCCAAAAATTTAATCATGGTTGGTGCTGATTCCACATGTTTTTGCTTTACCCCAAGGAAACGAAGCGCGGCACAGATAACTTCCGGTTCCTGACTTTGTTCCAAATGGTTGACAAAGAACGGAATATCATGTTCATCAGAATTGGTTGCCATTAAATTAATGGCATGCTTTTTGTCTTCTGAATTCATTTGTTCAAAATGACGTTTCAAGACAAAGCGTCCGCCCTTGCCCTGCAAGCCGCCGCAGGTTTCAATGGCAATTCTGCGCACAACTTCATTGTCGCTGGAAAGGGCACTTTCCAATTCTTCATTATAGCCAATAAGTTTTAAGGTATCAATTATTTTTTGGAGTAATTCTAACTGGACATTGGCATCAATACGTTTGCCAAGTTCTAAAATTGCCTTGGTTACAGCAGGGTCCATACCGACAGAAGAAAGACCTGAAAGAATAACCATAAGGGTTTCTTCATCTTTTTCCTTCAAAGCTTCAATCATATATTCCTGGAATGATGTAAGCTGCTGCGCACCCAAAAAGCTCAAGGCATTAGGACCTAAAATCTGGATAATAGCTTTCAGGGCTTTGATACGGATAGGACCGTCCCATTTTGCCAGATATTCCAAAAGTCTGGGCACGGCTTTGACTGTACCGATATCGCCAAGCGCTTCAATAATAATAGAAACAACCAGCGGAGAAACAGTATCAAGAGCCTGCAAAAGAACGTCAACGCTCTGTGTGTCTCTGATTTTTGCAAGAGCGCCAATGGCAGCATATTGTACCCATTCTTCGTCCGCAATAGCCTGTTTCAGGACATCTACGCATTTGGGGTCTTTGATTTCACCCAAACTGATAGCAACCTGATAACGAACGTTAACTTCCGGGTCGTGGAGAAGAGCTTCTGAAAGAACCTGCACAACGCTTGCGTTTTTGATTGATCCCAAAATATCTGTTGCAAAAATACGAATATCCGGATCTTCATCATAGACAAGGTCAATCATTGACTGCACGTCATCTTCAGCAATTTCGCGCAAAATATCCATTGCAATATTTCTTACTGTTGCATCTTCATTGCGCAAAACAGGAATAATAAGCCGCACAGCTTCTTCGCCGCGTATTTTTCTTACTGCAACTTCAACAGCTTCAATAATCCCCATACTTTGGCTTTCAAAAAGACTTACCAGTAAAGGCAATGCAGACTTCAGACCTTGATTGGCAGCTTCAAATGCAGCCTGACGTACAACCATGGAATCCTTAGAGGCAAGTGCTTGCAATATTTCTTGTTCTGTCATTTTTGCTTCAACAGATGCATTTTGATCATCAGTCATATTTTATCTCCAACTAAGAATTCTATTTATATAAAGCACGGATTAATGCGTCTGCAATATCATCTAAATCTACAATATCATCAGCAATCTTTGCTTCGACAACGGCTCTTGGCATACCATAAACAACACATGTATCTTCACTTTGCGCCAAAAGATAACCGCCTTTTGCCTTGAGTACTTTTGAGCCCTCGCAGCCATCAGCCCCCATACCCGTCATGGTAAGTCCGACAACCTTATTTCCCATAATGGCAACAGACCTGTTCAGAATATTTGCACAGGGCTTATATATTTCTGTGGTAGGTTCCGGAGAAACTTTAATTTGAGGCAAAGCTCCTTTAATGGTAACGCTGATATGCTGTGCTCCAGGGCAGACATAGGCAATACCCGGAATAATAGGGTCACCGTTTTTTGCTTCTTTAACAGTAATTTTACAAAGACTGTCCAGACGTTTTGCAAAAGCACCGGTAAAAGCAGCAGGCATATGCTGTGCAATTAAAATACAAGCCGGGAAATTTTCCGGAAGTGCGGTAAGCACTTTTTGTACAGCCGGCGGCCCGCCTGTGGAAACGCTGATCGCTACGATATCACGATTGGGACGTCCGGTTGGCAGCGGCTCGGAAGGACGAACATAAGTGGCTTGTCCCTGCCCGGGAACAGCTTTAATTGACAAAGAACTCAGTTTTGCATTGGCAGAACTTGTCTGTGCGGCTGCAGCGGAAGAAAGAGGTGACGCTGCGGAAGAAGCCGCTGCAGGAGCTCCGGCACGGGCAGTGACAGCAGATTTTACCGCTTTCATGCGCATTTTTGCAAGAATAAGACGCGTACTCGGGCTTTTTACAAGTGCTTTGACTTTTTCAGTCAATTCTTTCTGCGCAATAGCAAAAACAGTTGTTCCCTCAACATATTTAGGCATATAGTCAAGGGCGCCTAATTCCAATGCTTTTAATGTTGCCTCTGCCCCTTCATAGGTCAGTGAGCTGATAACAAGTACAGGTTTTGGATTGTCTCTCATCATTTTTTCGAGCATTTCCAAACCGCCCATACGAGGCATTTCAAGGTCAAGAGAAATAAGGTCAGGATTTAACTCTTTCGTTTTTTCTAATGCTTCAATCCCATCACCAGCTTGCCCAACGACCTCAATTTCAGGGTCAGAAGTAAGCATACGAGTGAGTGAATTCCTCATAAATGTTGAATCATCAACAACTAATACTCGTATCATAAAGTATCCTTTTTTATCGAAAACACTTATTATTTTTAATTATATTCTCAACTTTTAAAATTATAAAATATCTAGCAAAAAAGTCAACTCTTTGCAATAAAAATATCCTTATTTTAAACCCTTTTACAAAATAAAAAATTTTTTTTAATATTTTTCCAAATATAATCTCCTGTATTGTGAAATTAATTTTTTTAAAAAATTACTTGCTCAATTTTTTTAAATAAGGCATTAAGACAACAAGGAATAACATCTCGCTTTTTTAACATTGAAATCATGGAGTGCTCATGACATTACTTAATGTTATTCAACTAATCGGCGGAGTGGGGATTTTTCTTTACTCCATTAAAATGATTAGTGACTCTCTGCAGCTTTTAGCCGGCAACAGTTTACAAAATCTCATTGGTATGCTTACCAAAACACCTATTTTAGGCGTGATTGTCGGAACCATTGTGACTGTTCTTATTCAATCAAGTTCTGCAACCACAGTTATGACTGTCAGCTTTGTTGACGCAGGACTTATGACCCTCAAACAAGCCATCGGCGTTATTATGGGGGCAAATATCGGGACAACAGTCACCGGGCAGATTATTGCATTTAAAGTTAAAGATTTCTGCTATCTATTCATTATTTTAGGTTCTGCATTACAATTTCTGGGAAAAACAAATGCACAAAAACATTTAGGAGGCGGGCTTTTTGGCTTTGGTCTCCTTTTTATTGGTATGGAAACCATGGAAAGCTCCATGTCCATACTCCATACCCGTTCTGATTTATTTTTAATGTTCAAAGAAAATACCATGCTCGGCGTTTTGGCGGGAACTTTGGTCACCGTGCTTATCCAGTCAAGTGCGGCGGCTCTTGGTTTGACCATTGCACTGAGCGTTCAGGGGCTGCTCACGCTTGATACGGCAATCCCCATTATTTTGGGCAGTAATATCGGGACAACCATTACCACTATTTTGGCGGCTATCGGCACTTCGCGCCACGCAAAACAAGCCTGTCTTGCCCACGTTCTTTTCAACATTATCGGGGTATGCATTTTCCTGCCGCTTTTGCCCCTCTATATAGATGTTATCCGCGCAAGCGCAGACTCTATCGGTCACCAGATTGCAAACGCCCACTCCTTGTTCAACATTTGCAACACTTTGATATTTATTCCTTTTGTGGGCGCTTTTGCCAAACTTATTACCACCATTATTCCCAATCCTGTCAAGCCTGAAATTCATCACAGAACGTATCTTGACCCCAAACTTATTGAATTTACCCCTGCGGTTGCTGTTGACGCGGTCAAGAACGAATGTCTTGCCATGGGCTCTGCACTCTTGGAAGCTATTGACAAGATTGAAGAATTATATTTCCTGCACCAAAAGATTACCCGAGAAGAACTGACTGCCATTGAAAATCTTTTAGACAGATATCATCAGGAAATCAGTGACTATTCCCAGGCTCTCATGCGCCACAGCATTTCAGACTCCGAGCTGGTGCGCCTTCACAGTTATGTAAGCAGTGCTGGCGATATGGAACGTATTGGCGATAAGTGCAAAATGCTCTACCACATCTGGGAAAAGAAAGAAGAAATGCAGGGCACGTTCTCTGACGAAGCTCTTTCTGAATTGCAGCAAATGTTTGACAAGGCAAATACCGCGGTTGAAATCTCCGTTCAAAATATCGGTCTGCCTCACGAACGTGCAGCCGAAACATTCTCACAAGTGGAAGAACTTTCCGCAGAAGTTCGGCAAATGGAATCAGAAGTTCGGCACATGCACGTCAAGAGACTTGCTCAGGGCTTGTGCAGTTCCGCAATAGGACTTTCTTTCCTCGACGCAATCGGGGCTATAGAACACATGTGCTACCGTGCAAAGAAGATGTCCCAGGTTATTGTCCACCAACAAATCCATTAAACTTGCTGCATGAATAAATATTACATAAAAGGGCACGAAAATGCCCTTTTTTATTGTACGCGTTAGCATAATAAAACGTTAGAGCGTTTCCAATAAATCTTGAGAATTTTACAGGGGAAAAACTTTTAGAGCATTTCCAATAAATCTTGCGACTTCTATTTTTCTGCGCTTTTATATTAAAAAGTTTTGAGAGAGGGTACAGGGAGAGAACTTTTGTAAAAGTTCTCTCCCTGTAAGGCTGCAATTATTATTGCTTAACAATTCAGCCTCATAAAAAATAATTTTATATCATATCGACTAATTGCAGGCAAAGTTCTGCTTTATTCAGGCTGTACAAATGAATGCCTTTTGCTCCATTGTCCAGCAAAATGCGGATTTGGTCCACAGCATATTTTAAACCGACTTCTTTTACTTTTTCCACGCCGCCCTCTTCATGGGCTTTTTCCAAAGCCAAAAAGTATTTACCCGGAATATTGGCACCGCACAAAGAAAGAGTATGCTTGATTGACGCAAGGCTTTGAATGGGGATAATACCCGGAATAATCGGGCAGTCTGTAATGCCTTCTTTGTTCAGGCGTTCCTGCAAATCAATAAATTCGCGGCTGTCAAAAAATAATTGGGTAATACCGTAATTTGCCCCTTTTTTTATTTTTTCCACCAAATATTTTCTGTCTTCGGAAAAGGTCTTTGATTCCGGATGAGGGGCAGGATAGGCAGCCACGCCAATATCAAAATCCTTATGGTTTGCGCGGATATATTCCACCAAATCAGAAGCAAATTTAAAATCATGGCTCATAAGGGATTCATCAATAATGCCTTCAGCATTGCGGGGCTTATCCCCGCGCAGTGCAAGCACATTCTGAATATTGGCTTTTCTGAGTTCCCCCAAATACGCGTCAATTTTTTCTTTATCGGAGCGGACACAAGTACAGTGAGCCATACATTCAATACCATATGTATTTTTAATTTTGCCCGCAACTTCTACGGTATTATCCTGTGTTGTGCCTCCGGCACCGCAGGTTACAGACGCAAACAACGGATTTATTGCTTTCAGTTTTTCAACAACCTGAAAAAAATCATTCCACTTTTCCTTTTCTTTAGGAGGAAAAAATTCAACAGAAAAAAAGGGCTTCTCTTGCTTTTTAATTAATTCGCCAATATGCATATCAAACTCCTTTCTTTTTATAGTATCACTATATAAGGATATCTTGATATTGTCAATTTAAATTAACAAAAAAAGCCCTGCCAGAGCAGGACTTTTTATTTACTCAAAAATTATTCAATAATTTTATGAAGTTATTAAAAAATTTGCGGTTTATGTTCCTGACTTCTGACTTCCTTTGCCTTGGCAATAACAGCCTTTCTTGTCATGCTTTTTGTGTAGCTGATGATAAGAAGAATAAGCAGGATTGCCTGCGTAAAGAAGAAGAAATACCATTGCAGACGGCGTTCATTACCAGCCGGTTTTGCCTGAATAAGCCAGCTTTCAATAAGAACTTTCTGTTCATCAGGAGTAATATGTTCAAGCGCCTTGCTTATAATAGAGAACAATTCGGGCAAATCACTGCGCACAGCAATACTGTGCCCAAATTCTGAGGGAACCTGTCCGACAGTGTGAAGTTGATAAATACCGGCAACCTGAATTTTTTCATTTAAGTTAAATTCATAGTCAATAACAGCATCTGCCTGCCCGTTGGTAACCATGTGCATGGCGCTGATGGTATCACTGGCGGGTACGCGTTCAATATCTTTATAATTTGCAGAGACATAATCGTCCCAGTAATAATTCTTTACCACTGCAAGTTTTTTGCCGCGAAGGTCATCAAGGCTCAAATTGCTTGCGGTATTGGTACGGGGAACCATAATCATGCCGGGAAGATTGATATAAGGTTCTGCAAAGGTAAGATATTCTCCGCGGCGGTCGGTCTTAGCCACAGCCATAAACATATCAATGCGCTTTAATTGTGCCAGCTCTTCAACAGTTGCCCATTCCTGCTGACGTTCCGTCTGGAAATTTATCCCGGTCATGGAAGTTAACAAACGTAAGTAGTCACCGCCGATACCTGTGTACTGACCGCGTTCGTTAAAGGTTTCCAAAGGATAAAAGTTTGCGTCAACCCCGACATGGACAACTTTATTTTGAGCAAGCCATGCAAGTTCACTTTCAGAAAGCTCATCAACAATAGTTTTTTTGTTTTCAATCATTTTCTGTACAATGCCGGCTTGTTCTTTTTGCAAAGCTTGCGGATAGAAGCTTTGTATGCCAAGAAAAACTTCAATGCAAAGAATGATTAAACCAATAATAACAGTACCTAAAATACGCATAATTACCTACTTCAAATCGCTTTCTTCAATCATATTGATAAAGGTTGAAACAACATATTTACTGCCGAGAATATTCTTTTGCAGACCCTTTTGTACAGAACCGTATTCAAGTACAAAGTGTGCAATGCTTTCCTGCCATTTTTGAACAACGCTCATGCCATTATCTTTTGCAGCAAACAATTCTTTTTGTTTTGCAAAATCAAAAATTTCAAATACGTTGAAATTCAAATCAAGCATGGTTTCTGAATAGTCAAGACCAAAAACTTCTTTATAATATGCCTGCATTTGTTTTACAGCTTCATCACGGGGGGCATCTAAAAGCCAATGAATGCCGCGCATATAAACTGCCAGGAAATTCTTGGTAATTTCAGGATATTGTTCTGTAAAAGCTTTGTTTGCAACAAGATAGATTGGAAGGTGGGCATCAACATCATGAGCAGTAGCTGCGGTTACATAGCCTTTTCCATTTGCCATAAAGGTATAAGGAGCCCAGAAAACAGCGGCATCGGCTTTCGCATGTTCAAAACTCAAAAGTCCAAGAGCCTGGTCAAGATATTTTACATTTACTTCTTTTGGACTTACGCCGAGAACATCAAGATATTTTACGAGCGTATAGTGAGAGGAACTCAATGGGGTAACAATAAAGGATTTTTTGCGGATATCAACAGCGGAACCATAAATAGCAGGATAAGAACTTGCTATGCCTTTTTTAGCCAAAATAGGGCTGCCGGGGCGCACCATAACAGAGTTTGCTTTTGATTCATCATTGGCAAGGCCAATAACAAGCATATTGCCGTTGGCTGCTCCTTTTAATGTTGGGATAGCTCCAAGACCGCCAATACTCCAGTTATTGACGGCAAAGTCTTCCAAAGCTTCGTTGCCGGAACCGTAAAAGGTAGTGACAAAGTTCATGCCTTTTTCTTTATCCCAGCCCTGCTTTTTTGCAAACCAAATGGGGAAAGATTCCTGTCCTGCTACCCAGGCGGTTTTCACATCAACAAGATTATCGCCTTTTTTAGCATATGCAGGAGCTGCCAAACCAATTACACAAAGTGTAATAACAACGGATTTTAACCATGATTTAATTTTCATAATAACCTCTTTATACTTCCCAAAAACTAATTTGAATGTGCTTGTTCCTTTGCCCTTTCTTCGTCTTCATCAATAGCAAATAAAACATGATAGTCAGACTTGCCGAAAAGCAAATAACGCAAGGTTGAATGGGGGGTGGCAGAAAGTTCTGCATGCTTTGTTGCATAAAATAAACCGCCTAAGATGACCCATGAGAAAAGGCAGCACCAGGAAGGAATGCCGATACATGCAGGTGAGCTTGGATAAATAAGCAGAATAAAGCAAATAATGGAAGTCATGCTGCCGATAACCGCTAAAATCTTACCAACAGCAACACGGGCAATTTCCGGATGCTGGTCTAAATACTTATAGGCGCACATGCAGGTGAAAAGATAGGCAAGTGCGGTACCAATAGCAGACATATCAACAATCCAAAGCAAAGCCTCACGACCGAACCAGGGACAGATAAGCGTAAACACTAAAATGAAAAGTGTACTTTTCCAAGGTGTTCCATAGCAAGGATGAAGTTCTGCAAACCAGTCAGGCAGAAATTTACTGCGTCCCATACTGAAGAGCAAACGGGTACTTGCCATGAAAAAGCCGTTCATGCCTGACAAAATTGCGGCAAGAACAGGAATACAAAGAGCAATACCGCCAAAACGTCCAAAGACCTGATCGGCAATCCAGCCGGCATCCCATGCAAATTTATTCGCCAAAAGTTCCGGATAAGGCATATATCCTGCAACAGCAAGTACCATGGCAGAATATAAAAAGGCACCCACAACAATGGAAATAATCATGAGGTCACGGGCTTTATGCGGAGAGAAGTTAAATTCTTCAGCTGTCTGCGGAATGGTGTCAAAACCGACAAAAAGCCATGGGGTCAAGGCAAGAACCATCAAAATACTTGCAAAAACGCCTCTGTTTTCATTGAAGAAAGGCTTAAAGTTATCAAAACTTGCGGTTTCAGCCAAGCCTGTTCCGCCTGCAAGCACAATAATACCAAGGGTCAGCGCAATAGCTAAAAATACCTGCACGGCAGAAGCAGCACTGACGCCTTTATAGTTCATATATCCCAACAGAAGGAGAATTACAGAGACAAAACCAACTTCCCCTGCGTTAATTTCCCAATCAGCTATAGTATATAAGTGTCCTACATCGAGTACGCCCGGCAGTAAATACCGTGTAAGCAAAATAAGGGCTGTAGCGTTAGCAGCGATAACACATACATAACTCAAAACTAATGCCCAGCCGCAAATAAATGCTCCTTTTGAACCAAAACCAGCATACGCATATGCAAAAGCACCACCAGCTACCGGATAAGGGCGAATAAGAACACTATAGTTCAGTGCAACAATACATTGGAATACTGCACCGATAAAAAAGCCAAGCACTGCACCAAAAGGTCCTGCATCCGGCAAGAAACGAATACCAGGAAGAACAAAGCAGCCCCAGCCCACAATAGCACCCAGCGCTAAGGCTGTTACTTCAAGAGGGCTCAGATTTTTCTCAAGCTGAGTTCTTATTTCACCATGACATTGGTTGTCGTCGTTCATCAAATCCTCCAACTCAAAACCGAATTAATACGCTGTACAAAAATGTACCCATATTAAGTTATTCCTTGCTCGTCCCCTTTAAAACCCGCCTTTTAATCATTATTAAATTCACAAGCTTTAACTTTTTTGAGCAAAATCTAAATAACTTCTGTTATTATAGAGAAGAAAAATTTTTCGTCAAGCTGTGCTTTCAAGAAAATAAGCTGTCTTATCATTATAAATCAATATGTTAATATAAAATTATCTTTTATTCTTTTTTTCACAATAATTTTTCAGAAGCAAAAAAATTATCTGCTCTTTTTCACTTTTTATGCTGGTCAGCAAAATTTAATACTATAAGCTCCTGTTTTTTATCTTGTTAAATTTAAAAAAGAATTTGCCGATAAACACCGCAATAACTATCATTTTTGTCAATTAATTTTAAATGCATGTATTCCGGCAAAAATTTTAAGCATGTCGGCATATTGCTTCATGCATGATTTGCGTGTATCTTCATAAAAACATGATGAAAACGGACACAAACACGCAAGAACGTTGGTATATTTATTTAGCAGAATGTAAGGACAAAACCCTTTATTGCGGCATAACAAATAATCTTATCAAACGATTTCAGCAGCATAACGGCATATTGGCAGGCGGAGCAAAATATACGAAGGGACGGCGTCCTGTCACGCTCCTTGCTTATTATGCAGCAGACGACAAATCTCAAGCATTAAAGCTGGAAATACAAATAAAAGAACTTCCCAAAAAAAAGAAATTGGCTTTTTTGCTTGATTTGCAAAAATAACCAATCCAATCAATAAGTAAATTTTGAAAAAAATATGGCACAAAAACATCAATTACAAATCTGTCTTGCCCCGCTTCTTCTGCCTCTTTCATGGATTTTTGGAGGTATTGCCCGTCTGCGCGCTTTTCTTTATCAAAAAGGAATTTGCAAAAGCCATACACCAAAAATTCCCTGCATCTGCGTAGGCAATATTTCATGGGGAGGAACAGGAAAAAGCCCGCTTATTGATTTTTTGCTCAAACGTTTTCAGGCAAGCAATATCAATTGTGCCGTGCTCACCCGCGGCTACGGGGCAAAGCTTACGCACTACCCCTTTGTGCTGAATAAGGATTTTTTGGATAACCATGCTTCAAAATTAAAGGATATGGCACTACCTGACGAGCCCTGCATGCTCCTGCAAAAAAATCCTTTGAGTACCATTGTTATTGACCCTAAGCGTGCCGAAGGCGCACAATTGATAGAACGTGATTTTCCGCAAATCCGGGCTCTGCTCATGGACGACGGCTTTCAGCATTTTGCCATGGGGCGTACTTTGGATTTTGTGCTGCTCGATTATGACGACCTCAATCCCAATTCAGCTTCAGCCAAAGCAAACTGGAACAAATGCATTCCTCTTGGCTCCTGGCGGGAACCGGAAAGCGCATTGCACAGAGCAGCAGCTTTTTTCTTAAAATGCCCGCCTGCCGACTGGGATACGCTCAAAGAACATACCGTGAAAAAATTAAGCCCCTATCAAAAACCCCTTTTTATCTTCAGCATTAAAATCGATGCATTGACGCCGCTTTTTGCGAAAGAACAAAAAATGCCCTCTGACCTCAAAAGCTATGCACTTCTTGCCGGCATTGGCAATCCGGTGCAGTTTCAGGAAAGTGCAGAAAAATATACAGGATATGCCTGCACAAAAAGAATTTTTCTAAGCGACCATGCCAATATGGCTGCCCACCTGTCTGCAATTTCAAAACTTGATATGCCGCTTATCTGCACGGAAAAAGACGCGGCAAAACTGAAAAATTACCCCGAACTCACCCAAAAGGAAATTTACTATACCCGGACAACTGTTGAATTTTATGCTTCCTGCTTCACCACAGAAAATTTTGAAACATGGTTTGCCCGTACTGTTCTTCCTTTAATAAAGCAATAATGAGAAAAAATACTATGAAAAAAATATCCAAAAAACAAAAAACATATTTCGGTCAGGAACCGGAAAAAGAAGAAAAAACACGCAAAAAAGCTGAAACTTTTTCACTTGAACTGATTTATTCCATTCTTGAAAAAACACCCCACCCTTTACGGCTTGACGATATTTTACGCCGTGCAGATGTGACAAGACGTTCCAAAAAAGAAGTCCTTGCCCTTTTGCATGAACTGACTGAACAGGGAAAAATTATTCACCAGCGCGGCGGCACTTACGCTGTCAGCTCAAGCCTTGGACATATCAGCGGCAAACTGGCCGTACAGCGTTCCGGGGCGGCTTTTGTCATTGTCAATAAAGAAAAATTTCCGCAGGTCAAAGAAGATATTTATATTCCCGAACACAGTCTCAATGACGCATGGAACGGCGATATTGTGGAAGTGACGCTTTTGCCGCGTCCCCAAAAAAGAGCTAACGGCACGAGTGCACAGGGAATTATGGGTAAAAGACGCGAGGGCAAAGTTATCAAAGTCCTTGAACGCACCCACACCGTTTTGACGGTTCGTCTTGAAGATGACGCCGCAAAACAGCAGCTCAAACATATCAGGCATCTTGCCGAGCACGGCTACCTTGCCAAGCCTACGGACAGCCGCTTTAATTTTAATGTATTAATCCCCCTGACAGAAGAATTTTTGCAGTCCATTGCTCAAATAGAAAACTGTTCCCTGAAAAACGGCGACCTTGTACAGGTCCATATTGAGGAACGCCTGCCCTCACGGCTGAGTACGCCCCTGTGGCTTGCCATGCCGCAAAAATTCCTTGGCGGACAAAACAGTGTTTCCGTGCAGGAAAGCATTACCAAGGCAAGCAATAATATTCCCACGGAATTTCCTGACGATGTGAAGAAAGAAGCTGAAAATATCGCCATTGCCGAGGGCTTTTTAAAACCGGAAAATGAACAGCAAAAATACCGCATTTCCCTTGAGCAGAACGACATGGATTTGCGGGATATCTGCCTTGTTACCATTGACGGTGCAGACTCACGGGATTTTGACGACGCCATTTATGTGGAAAAAACCGACACAGGCTATACGCTTGTAGTGGCTATTGCCGATGTTTCCCGCTATGTGACCCCTTATTCCAAACTGGATAAAGAAGCCAAAGTCCGCGGCAATTCTTATTATTTCCCCAATTCCGTTGACCCCATGCTTCCTGAAGCGCTTTCCAACGGCTTATGCAGTCTGCGCCCGAACGAAGACCACCGCATTGTTTTTGCCAAAATTCTTTTCAATGCCAAAGGACAAGTCAAAGCCACAGAATTCGGACAAGGAATTATGCGCTCAAAAGCACGGCTCACCTATGACACAGTGCAGAAATTATACGACACAGGAAACACAGCAGAGGGAAATTTTTCAGATGACGGCATTTCTTCTCCGCTGACTGAAGAAATTAGCGCCATGCTGCTGCATGCCAAAGAACTGGCTGAAATTCTGATTAAAAAACGGCACAAAGCAGGCTCTTTGCATTTGGAAATTCCGGAACAGCAATGCATTATCAAAAATGACAAGATGACAGACCTTGGCGTGCGTCCGCATTTCTTTGCCCATGAACTCATTGAAGCCTTTATGGTCAGCGCCAATGAAGCTGTGGCAGAATTTCTTTATAAAAAGCATGCTCCCTGCCTTTACCGCATACACCCTGCCCCTGCCCCGGAACGGTTAAAAAATCTTGTGACGATTTTTGAACAGACAAGTCTGGCTCAAATTTTACCTGCGGAACCACCCGATAAAATCGGCGAAAGTGCATGGCTTGCCCAAATTCTCAATCATCTGGAAGCTGCAAAAAAGCTGGCAGAACAGGAAGAACAGAAAGAGCGGGCTCATACAAAAAAAATTGATGAAGAAACGGAACAAACTGAAAATGCAGAGCAAACAAGCCCTCATGCGTCCATTGCCAAAAACAGCTATCTTGCTCACCGCATGATTTTGCGCTCCATGATGCAGGCGCGCTACAGTCCCTGGCTGGACATTCACTTTGGGCTTGCTTCAAAATGCTACTGCCATTTTACTTCTCCCATTCGGCGTTATGCAGACCTCATGGTGCACAGAAGTCTCAAGGCTGAACTTGGTTTTATGGAGAAAAAACATGCGGTTTTCAATCCGGATTACCTTGAAAGCATTGCCGATATCTGCAATGATACGGAACGCACCGCCCAAAGTGCCGAACGGGAGGTATATCTTCGCCTTTCCTGCCTTATGCTGGAAAAATCCGTTGGCAAAACATTCCCTGCCGTTATCAGCGGCTTGAGCAATTTCGGCGTTTTTGCAGAATTGCAGGACAGCATGGCAGAAGGCATGATCCGCATGGAAAAACTCGGCAATGATTATTTTGTTTATGATGAAGAAAAACAAATTCTTTACGGCGAACGCACAGGCGTAACCTATCGCCTTGGTGATGAAATCACCGTACAAATAGATTTTGTGGATATTACCCGCCTTGAAATTGATTTAATCCTCATGGGCGTTACTCCCAGAAAATCCGGCAGAGGAAAAGGCAAAAGCGCCCTTTTCCGCGATATCCGCAGAACAACATCAAAATATTCCAAAAAAACAGCTGAAAAATCATCTGCAAAGCCTTCCGCAAGAACTTCCCGCAAAAGCAATTCCCCAAAAACCAATAAAGAAAGACAAAAACACACGACCAAAGAACGTAAACAAAAAAGAAAATAATATTAGAACACTTCCGAAAATAATTGCAACAAATTTTTATAAGAAAGCTTAAAAATTTTTGTAAAGGGGTGCAGGGGAAGAAACTTTTTATAAAAAGTTTTGCCCCTGCATAGAAAAGTTGCAAAATTTATTGGAAATGCTCTAATTCATATAAAAAAAGGGGAGATACACTCCCCTTTTTAGACAAAAACCCAAATACGCTCTTATTTACCATACATTTGCTTGCTGATAACCAAAACAATTTCATCAGCAACTTCAGTCAACACAGTTTCCCATGCACCAAGAATAAAAACTCCTTTGTATAATAAAATTTTGCATTTTTCCAAAAAAACATTTGACAAAGGTTTCAAATTTGCATAAAAGACATTTCACGGCATACGTCCTCATCGTCTAGCCGGCCCAGGACAGCGGCCTTTCACGCCGTCAACGGGGGTTCAAATCCCCCTGAGGACGCCAAATATTTCAAGGACTTGGAGATAACTCCAAGTCCTTTTTTCGTTGTGGGGCAAATCTGCCCCACACTATGCCCCACAGAAAAGATAAAAAATAAGGAAGCCTTTCATGCTAAAATTAACAGAATCATTTCTTGAAAACTTGGCAAAAACTTTTTGTGGCGATATCCTAGATTGCTACTTACATATAAAAGGTTCTGTTCTTGTAAAATTTTTTAATGATAACTTTGACTATCATGATAGATATGAAAATTTTCCAACCCGATGGAGATATGTATATGATAAATTAATTGAATTAGCAGAAGAAAATAAGTTAAACACATTTTTTAATATTATTTTATCTCATAAATATATAGCAAAAAATTATAAAATATCTGAAGAAAAAGCAGGGGAAATACAACCACAAATATTACAAAAGATTAATGCAATGTGTGAAAAAGAAAATCTTGTTATTCAAGGTTCATATAATAATTATTTTTTGACTTCTATTGATAATGATCAAATATCTCTTGGTACTGGAGGGTTTGCAAATGTTTATTATAAAAAATCACAACAAGTCGTTGTAAAAGAATTAAAAAGAGAACTTTTATCTGATTCATCTTTAAAATCTCGCTTTAAAAGAGAATTTGAAATAACAAAATCTTTAAAAGGAACTTTTGGAATTATTGATGTTTATAATTTTGATGAAACAACCTATTCATATACTATGGAAAAAATGGAACAAACTTTAACAGAATATATATCTTCTCAACCAACAATATCCCAACGTAAAATAATTATTAACCAAATTCTTTACACAATGTCTTTAATTCATAAAAAAGACATTATTCATCGTGACCTAAGCCCAAATAATATTTTTATTGCAAATGGTGCAATAAAAATTGCGGATTTTGGATTAGGAAAAAATTTGTCCGTATTGCATTCACACGCAACTGAACATACGAATCAATTTGGTCAATTTTATTATTGTGCTCCAGAACAGGCTCAAGCATTAAAAGAAGCTGATAAACAAAGTGATGTTTTTTCAATAGGGAAAATAATAAATTTTATTATGACTCAAAATCCACAAAATTATGAGCATGATTTTAAAATAATATCTCAAAAAGCAACAAGTGAAAATCTACAAAATCGATATATTGATGCGTCTGAACTAAATGAAGATTTTAATCATTTTCTCAAAATAAAAGAAGATTATGACAATGAAAGGAATATTTTAAATAAAATTGAACAAAGACAATATGATTTAGAAACAAAAAATTATATTTATAACTTACCAACAAATAAAATTCTTTTAGCAATTAAAAATAATAAACAAGAAATTGTTGATTATTTTAGTTTGCTATTGCAAGAAGATGAAAAGTTTGCAAATAAAATAATACCAATTATATATTCAAGTTTTAGAGAAATATTTTTGCGTGATTATTCTACTTATGATAATCTTGCCTTTTTTTGTAAAGATTTATTATATTCAGAACTCTCATATCTTATTAAAGAATATGCAGCAAAAATTATTTATATTATTGCAAATGAAATAAATAGATATAAAGTTCAAAATTTAATAACGCATATTTTACAACAAGACTATTTAGAACCGCTTTTAGAAAACATATTAGAAAAAGGGAAGTTATAATAACCAAAGCTTATTTCTAACTTGCTTTATTCAAGCTAAATAATGCGAAATAAATTTTAAGAAAGAAGTGTTAGAGTGTGTCGTCAATAAATTTTTGCCCAAATAGCAATACATCTTATATGCAC
>CAOMFZ010000007.1 GCA_948482415.1 uncultured Mailhella sp. | reverse complement strand
GCATATAAGATGTATTGCTATTTGGGCAAAAATTTATTGACGACACACTCTAGAATAATATGCAGACAGCACTTGTAAAAATTGAACGGATTATACGCGTTATAAAAAAGTATCGCTTGCTCGTCAAATCTCTATTGATAGGAGGAAGCAATCCTGTTATTTCGTTTTGTTTATATGTGCTTTGTATTCAATTGCTGGGAGAAAACAGATATCAGCTAAGCCTGCTTGTTTCCTGGTGCCTTTCTTCTTTTCTTTCTTTCAGCCTGCAAAAAATTGTTGTGTTTAAAACAAAGGGAAATTGGCTGAAAGAATATAAAAGGTTTTTGCTGACGTGGGCGATTGGTTATTGCATCAATGCCGTAACCCTGACGGTTACAGTTCATTGGCTGGCTCTGCACGTTATCATCAGTCAGCTTATCGCCATTTCATTAACAACTATAAGCACGTTTCTTTTATTTAAATTTTTTACATTCAGGCATTGAAAAGAAGGGATTACTTTTTATAGTGTGCAAAAATGAGAACTATAATTAACGTCTTTGTGTCACATGATAAAATTAGGTTAAAACACTTCAGAATGTGAACCAAGTCTTAAAAGAACAAGCGTTTCCAAGTCAGGCTTTTGGTATATAAGAATTAAATCAGGCTGAATATGACAATCCTTATATCCTTTTTTGTCACCTGTTAAAAAATGGTCGTGATACCGTTCTTCCAATGACTTGTTATTTACGAGTTTTGAAAGCAAAGGCATGAAGCAGTGTGTCAAGATGAGGATTTTTCTTTTTTTCCCGTTTATAATCTTTTTTGAATGATGTTGTCCATTGGACAGATTTATTCACCGTCATTATTTAATTCCTGAAACATTTCTTCCAATGATGAGGCAGAATGCGTTTTGTTTGTTTCCACTTCATAAATTGCGTGTAAGGTTTCAGGGGTGGAAGTAAAAAGTGCGGCAGGAATAGTCTTTTCATTGGCAACACGGGTTAAAACAACTCTGATAATATCTGAAATGGATAAGCCAAAATTTGCAAGCACAGCACTTGCTTCTTCCTTGATTTCTTTATTGATACGGGCTTGTACAATTTGACTTTGTGACATATTTTTTTCTCTTGTATATATTTATCTATAATTTGTACTATAAATGAATTAATTTGTAAATGATTTTCTAAAATGTGCTCCAAAAGCAGGGCATTGTATCTGCCTTGTTTTTCTCTGTAAAAAAGCCCTGAAAAAATCAAGCCTGCAAAGGGTTACTTGATTTTTTTGAGGGCTTTTGTGCAAATATAGCAGAGGCAAAAATCAGTTGAGAATATCTTTGATTTTCTTTTTGATTTTTGAAGAGAGTTTTTGGTCCTGCTTTTCAAAAAGGCTGTCCAGAGCCTGGAGAAGTTCGGTCTGTTCGGCGGTCAGTTTGGTCGGTGTTTCTACAATAACTTCAATCAGTAAATCCCCTGTGCGTTTTTCACCGGGATACGGCAAACCCTTGCCTTTGATTTGGTAAACAGCACCGCTTTGTGTTCCTTTCGGCACTTCAAATTCGATTTCTTCGTCAAGCGCAGGCACTTTTATTTTTGCGCCGAGACTTGCTTTGGTGAACGGTATTTTGGTGCTGTAAATGAGGTTTTGTCCGTCGCGGTCAAAGACCTGGTCCGCTTCAATATGAATGACTACATATAAATCGCCGTTTGGTCCGCCGTTTCTGCCTGCTTCACCTTCACCCCGCAGGCGGAGTCTTGCACCGTCATAAACACCGGCAGGGACATGGACAGTCAGTTCTCTTTTTTCCTGAACTTGTCCGTCACCCTTACAGCGCGGGCAGGGCTTGGTAATAATGGTTCCTTTGCCCTGACATTTTGGACAGGTGCTGGCAAAGCGGAACGGACCCTGCTGTACAAAAACTTGTCCTACGCCGTTGCATTGGGTACAGGTTTCTTTTTTACTGCCTTCAGCCGCGCCGCTTCCCTTGCAGTCCGGACAGACAGCTGTGCGGGGGATAGTCAGGCGCACATCATCACCTTTGGCAGCCTGACGGAAAGTAATTTTCAGATTATAGCGTAAATCATCGCCCACGGTTGGTCTGTTTTGGGAACGGGAAGCTCCGCCGCCAAAACCAAACAGGTTTTCAAAAATATCCCCAAACTGGGAGAAAATATCTTCATTGGTGAAGCCGCCAAAATTATTGCCAAAATCACTGTGTCCAAATCTGTCATAATGGGCTCGTTTTTCTTCATCGCGCAAAACGTCGTAAGCTTCGGCAGCTTCTTTGAAACGGGCTTCGGCTTCTTTATTGTCAGGATTTCTGTCGGGGTGGTTTTCAAAAGCAATTTTACGATAGGCTTTTTTGATTTCTTCGGCGCTCGCTGAGCGGTCAACCCCAAGAACTTCGTAATAATCTCGTTTACTCATGTCAATATATGGGTTTAAGGCTGTGAACAAAACAATGCCGACCTTGTTTTACACGCAGTCGACATCATATATTGCAAAAAGCAATTATGCATTGGACTATCCAATACATATAAGCATGAATTTTTAATCGTCAATAAGATTTTTTTGTAAATCTTCGTCTTCCCGAACAGGGGTATAATAATCAAGATCTTCCGGAAGAATTTTTCCGGCAGCAATTTCACGGAGTGCAGTGACACATTCTTTATTTTTGGTAGGGATAAGGGGTTCATAGCCCTGACGGAATTGATGCACGCGTTTAATTGCCATTTGTACAAGTAAAAAGCGGTTATTGATACGTTCCTGACAATCTTCAATAGTAATACGAGCCATATTTTCCTCTTTTTGTAAAAGTGGTTTATGAGTGCCCAGTTTGGGTATTAATCAATAAAGAAAAAGATTATTATGCTTAACCTGCCTTGTTGTCAAGTTAAGTTTTAATACCGGAACATTTCCGGTAAACCTTGAGAATTTTATTTTTATACGCTTTTATATTAAAAAGTTTTGAGAGAGGGTACAGGGAGAGAACTTTTACAAAAGTTCTCTCCCTGTAAAATTTTTCAATACTAATGAATTACTTTGCGGGATTTGGCGCCGGAACGGCCTTCAATATAGCCGTCACGCTCCAGCTGGTCGATAATGCGCCCGGCTCGCGGAAAGCCTATCCTGAACCTGCGCTGCAAGCCGGAAATAGACACAGAGTCCTGATCGACAAGCCAATCTATAATAGCATCGTACATTTTATCATTCTCTAAATCTTCGTCCTCAAAGGCGGGCTCCGGAGCAGTTTCGCCATAATTGGCAAAATCAATTTTGTACTTTGGTTCTGCCTGTTTTTTCCAAAAATCAGTTACTGCGCGCACTTCATCTTCGGTGACAAATGCGCCGTGAATACGCTGCAAGCCGCCGGAACGGGGCTTGAAGAGCATATCACCTTTGCCGAGCAGGGCTTCAGCGCCGGCACTGTCTAAGATTGTACGGGAGTCAAAAACACTGGAAACCTGAAAGGCAATACGGGCAGGGAAGTTGTTTTTAATAAGCCCGGTAATAACATCAACACTGGGGCGCTGGGTGGCAAGAATAAGGTGCATGCCGGCGGCACGGGCAAGCTGTCCGAGACGGACAAGCTGCAATTCCACATCTTTGCCTTTTTGCATCATGAGATCCGCAAGTTCGTCCACAACAATGACAATAAACGGCAATTCCTGCAAATTTTCAGTTTCCATGGCTTTGAGTTTTTCAACTAAATTGTTGCTTGGTTCTTTGCCTTTATTCTTGCGCACAAAATTATTGAATTCTGTAATATTGCGCATACCGAAGTTTTCAAAGAGCTTGTAGCGCTGATCCATTTCGTCCACAGCCCATAAGAGTGCGTTTCTGGCTAAATCCATGTCCGTAACCACAGGGTGGACAAGGTGCGGAAGCCCGTTATACATGGAAAGCTCAACCCGCTTGGGGTCAATGAGCAGCATTTGCACTTCATGGGGCTGTGCTTTATAGAGTATGCTCAAAATAATGGAATTGAGACAAACACTTTTTCCCGCGCCGGTTGCACCTGCCACGAGCAAATGGGGCATGTCCTCCATTTTTGCGCTGACGGGGGTGCCGAAAATATCCTTGCCGAGTCCCAGTGTGAGTTTTGACTTGGAATTCACAAAGCTTTCATGCTCGATAATTTCTTTGAAGCTGACAAGCTGGCGCTTATCATTGGGCACTTCAATGCCCACTGTGTCTGTTCCGGGGATAGGAGCCTGGACACGCACGGCAACAGCTTTGATTGCCATGGCAATTTCTTTGGCACAGCGTTCAAACTGCAAAGCTTTGACGCCTCGTCCGGGACGCACTTCATACATGGTAACAACGGGACCGGGGAGAATTTCTGCGATTTTTCCCTCAACTTTGAAGTCAGCAAGACATTCAATGAGTTTTTTACCTTTTTCTTCAAGGCTTGCCTTTGTAGGGGCATCTTTTTGCTCCGGAATAGGGGACAATAAATCCACAGAGGGCAGATCGCTGTTTATGGTTTCTTCTTTTTCGTCGTCAGAAAAGAAAGACCAAAACCCTTTTTTCTTTGGCTTTTCTTCGTTTTCTTTCTTCTCTTCCTTATTTTTCCTACTGTCCCTGACTTCGCTGTCTTTTTCGTCTTCTTCCCCGTCCATATCCAAAAGCGGAAGGGGGGCTTGTTTTAAGCCAAGAGGATCGTTTTCATTGGGTTCATAGTCCGGGAAATCTTCATCATATAAGTCAAGGGGAGTTTCTTCGCTGTCAGTATTTGAAGATTCTTCTTTCTTTTCTTTTTTGAAAGGATTTTTGAAAGATATGCTGAAGGAATTTCCGGATTTTTTCTCTTTTTCTTCTTTTGGCTCGTCCTGTTCCTGTTTGAAAAAGATATCGCCGGCATCTTCTTTTGCATCATTTTTAGGAGAACCAAAATTTTTAATCCGTAAAAAGATGTGGATAATCTTGCTGAAAAGATTGACCCAGGAAAGATGAAAACAAAGCTCAATGCCTATCATCAGGCAAAAAAGCCAGATAAAAGCACTGCCGATGGGATTAAAATAGAGGTGAAAGGTGGCATACAGCCATGCTCCGCAAAAACCGCCTCCCTGAATATCGCCGATACCAAGAGTTACTGCTTCAGCCAAAGTAATAAAACAAAGGGTCAGAATGGCGTAGCCCAGCATGCTGTACCAGGGGATAATTACCCAGCGTGTAATAAAGCCCATGCCCATGCCAAAAAAGAACAGAACCCAGATATAGGACGCTATGCCAAAAAAATCATTCAGAAAACCGGAGAGATACGCGCCAAATGTACCTGCGTAGTTTTTTATTTCATAGGACGCACTGATAGACTGATTAAGCGTAGGGTCGTTGATATTGTAACTCCAGAGGCTAATCCCAATCAGCAGGCTTAAAAATAAAAAGAGCAAGCCTAAAAGCTCTCGTAAGTGGCGGGTATTACGCGTAAAATTTCTCCAAAATTGGCATAACAAAACAGGGAAAAGGAAAATCCCTTTCCCTTATGATTTAAATTGTATTCGATTTTATTCGCGGCCGATATATTCGTCGGTTTCAGTATTGACTTTTACCTTGTCCCCGACTTTTACAAAAGCAGGAACCTGAATAACAATGCCGGTTTCAAGTTTTGCAGGCTTGGTGATATTGTTGACAGTATCGCCTTTTGCAACTTCTTCGGTTTCCACAACTTTGAGAATAAGAGACATGGGGATTTCAATGTCAATAGGTTTGCCGTTGTAAAGAAGAACGGCAACTTGCTGTGCCTCCTGCAAATAGCGTTCTTTGCCGCCGCAGAAGCTGGCTTCAAGGTGAAGCTGTTCATAGGTAACCATGTCCATGAAAACAAGGTCTTCCCCTTCTGAATAAAGGTATTGCATGTCACGCTGTTCCATGTCGGGACGGCCGACTTTTTCGCCGGAACGGAATGTATTATCAACAACACGGCCGTTTAAAATATTGCGCAGTTTGGTGCGAACCATAGCTCCGCCCTTGCCTGGTTTAAAGTGTTGAAATTCAACAATTTCATAAGGTGTGCCGTCAATTTCGATTTTAAGACCACGTTTAAAATCCGTAGTGGAATACATAGAAACTCCTCATTTTAGGGTTTAGTTTTTTGTTTTATAACGTATAAGCGCGTCAACTGCAAGTATATAAGAATCAATCCCAAAACCTGCAATAATTCCAAGTGATTGGCTTGCAATAAGACTTTTGCTGCGTACATTGTCGGCTTCTGATTTGGCATTTGACGAACGGGCTAAAATATTGCTGATGTGCACTTCCACATAGGGAACTTTTATCCAGCTAAGGCAGTCGGCAAGCGCAAGAGACGTGTGGGTAAAGGCTCCTGCGTTGATGACAATGCCGATAATGTCTCCGGCTAAAAATTCTTCACGCGCCTGTTCCAGCCTGTCAATAAGTTCGCCCTCATGATTGGATTGAAAATAATCATATGCAATGCCTTTTTTGGCAAGCTCGTCAAAAACATAGTCCATGCCAAAACTGCCGTAAATTTCCGGATCGCGTTTGCCAAGGTGACCGAGATTGGGGCCGTTTACGATGAAAATTTTTTGAGACATAAAATCTTCCTTGTGTTTTGTTTCAAAGTAGTGTATAAAAATTATACAATATGATTGTTTCTTCTTCAATGATAAAGCAATGCGGCATAATTTTTTAATTTGTTTATATAACACGGAAAAGTAATGAGTAATGATAGCATACAATCAAATGAATTAGAAGTCTTTAAATTCCCCCAACTTGTGCTGGAACAAACCCTGTACACGCTTTCTCAGCTGAAAAATGCGGCGCCTGACTTTCCGCATATTGCCTTTGCAGGGCGTTCCAATGTGGGAAAATCTTCACTGATAAATGCTCTTGCGAGACGCAGACAGCTGGCAAAGGTCAGCTCCACACCGGGCAAAACCCGTTCTGTGAATTTGTACAGAGTGGAGCCGCAGGGCTTTTATTTAACGGATTTGCCCGGTTACGGCTATGCAAAACGCTCCAAGTCTGAACGGGAATTATGGGCAAATTTAATCGAAAAATATCTGGTGGAATGTGAAAATTTGGCGGCAATCGCCATTTTGCTGGATTGCCGTTTGGAACCGCAGGAAGCGGATAAAATGATGGTACGCTTTGCGCTTGCCCATCAAATTCCCATTATTCCGATTTTGACCAAGGCTGATAAATGTACGCAGAAAGAGCGCAGTGAACGTATCAGTCAGTGGACAGTGCTTATTCCGCGCGCAGAACCGCTTGCCGTGTCTTCACAAACAGGATTCGGCTTGGAAAAGGTCTGGAAAAACCTTATTGCTGCGGCAGAAGAGTCTGAATTTTATCACCCTGTTATTGAGGAAAGTCCAAGTCCGCAGGAAGATGATGCAGATAAAAAGTTTTATGAAGTTGCGGAGATATCCATAGAAATACTTTCTGATGAACCCCCGGAAGAAAGCGAAAAAGCAGAAGAACAAAGCGAACAAACTGGAGTTTCTGCTCAACTGCCTGAAAAACCAAAGAAAATTCGCACAAAGCGCGGCGCGGCGGCACGGGAACGCGAAGCCCGAAAGAAAGCGGAACAGGAAAAGGCACGGCTGAAAGCAAAAGCAGAAAAATCCCGCGCAAAACATAAAAGGAAATAAAATGCCGGACTTATCCCTTTTAAATGAAGCACAATATAAGGCTGTGACCGCAGGCAGTAATCCGCTTCTTGTGGTGGCAGGCGCGGGCAGCGGCAAGACGCGTACCATTGTCTATCGTCTTGCGCACTTGGCAGAACAAGGCATCAACCCTTATTCCATTTTGCTTTTGACCTTTACCAAAAAAGCCGCGCAGGAAATGCTGCACAGAGCAGCCGTTTTACTCGGCTCTGATTTAATGGGCGTACAGGGCGGCACATTTCATGCTTTTTCCTATACCTTGCTGCGGCAGTTTCCGCCTGCCTGGGCAAAAGCATCTCTCAGTATTTTAGACAGCAGCGACAGTACGTCCATTATCGGGCATTGCCGGGAAGAAAAGAAAATCGGCAAGGGCGACAGGTCTTTTCCGAAAAACGCCACCATTCACGGGCTGATCAGCAAGGCGCGCAACAAGGAAATGCCCCTGGAAGAAATTTTACGGCGCGAAAGCCAGCATTTACTGCCCCATGTGGACGCTCTGTGCGAACTGGAAAAAATGTATCATGCCTACAGGCGCGAGCATAATATTTTAGATTATGATGATTTGCTGTTTGAACTGGAAGCAAGCCTCAAGGAAAATCCCGTGCTTTTGAAGCGCATGCACGAGCGTTTTCGCTATATTATGGTGGACGAATATCAGGATACAAACATGGTGCAGGCACGGCTCGTGCGTCTTTTGACAGGCGAAAATACGGCGGTCATGGCGGTGGGCGATGATGCCCAGTCCATTTATGCCTTTCGCGGGGCGAATGTGCAGAATATTCTGGAATTTCCAAAGCTCTTTCCTCACTGCGAAATTGTGCGTCTGGAAGAAAATTACCGTTCTGTCCAGCCCATACTCAATATTGCCAATATTATTTTGGAAAATGCGCCTGTGGGCTTTCAAAAACATCTTTTTTCAAAACGCGAATACGATAATAATACACCGTCTGTGCAGGTGGTGCGTCCCATCAGCGACATTACGCAGGCGCGTATTGCTGCCCGTTTTATTAATGAGCTCCTGCATACAGAACAAGGCAGTGAAATCGCTGTGCTTTTTCGGGCAGGCTATCAGTCTTACCACTTGGAAGTGGAGCTCAATAAGCTGGGCATTGGCTTCAAAAAATACGGGGGCGTCAAATATACAGAGGCGTCTCATATTAAAGATGTGCTTTCTTATATCCGTTTGCTGTTAAACCCCATGGATTTGCCTGCTTTTGAGCGTATGGCAAGCCTATGCAAAGGTATTGGACCGAAGACAGCGCAAAAGCTTTTTAGTCTTGCCATGCAGGGGGACAGAGAGGGCTTGCAGAAGGCGTGTAAAAAATACCCTGATTTTTGGTCTGATTTGCAGCTTTTAATGGAGATCCAGAAAAATGCCCTTTCTCCTGAAAAGGCACTCAGGGCTGTACTGGACCAGTACCAGCCCCGAATGGAATTGCTCTATCCTGATGACTGGCCCCGCCGTCAGCAGGGCTTGGAAGAACTTCTGGGTATTGCAAGTTCTTATACGGATATTGCGGTATTTATGGCAGACCTTGCTTTGGAAAATCCTGATGAAAATGATGACGATTTGGATGACAAGCAAAAAGTGATTTTATCCACTGTCCATTCTGCCAAGGGACTGGAATGGAAGCATGTGTTTATTTTGGATTTGGTGGAAGACAGGTTCCCCTCACGCCATGCCATGACGCGGGCAGAAGATTATGAAGAGGAACGGCGTTTGCTGTATGTTGCCTGTACGCGGGCAAAAGACAGTCTGCGCCTGTTTGTGCCGCAAAATATTTTACAGCGCGGGCAGGGCTTTGAAGAACGGGCGGTGCCCAGTCCCTTTGTCAAGGAAATTCCTCCGCATTTGTATGAGGAAGTGCTTGAGCAGTACGGCGGCGTGCTGATAAAACAAGACATCGGCAAAAGTCCTTTGCAGACAATGGGGCAGACAATAGGAGAGCAGACAAAAACACCGTATCAGGTTATTTTTAATACGTTTAAAAAAGCCATGGATAGACAAGGAGCGGAAGAAAATAAAGAGCCGGCAGCCCCCAAGGCTCCCCCTCTTGTTTTTGATACACCGCAGGAACAGACAAAAAAATCACCTGTGAAATTAGGCTATTGCCGGCATAAAGTGTTTGGGCGCGGAAAAATAATCGAAGAAGTGGACGCAGATAAAGTGCGGGTCAATTTTACGGGCATGGGCTTGAAAGTGATTATGAAAGCCTATTTGACCTTTGAGGAGTAATCTTCTTCAAATGCCACAGGAAGTGGTAAGCCCCTCTACTGGCTCTAAGACTTAAAACCTTTGGTTTTGTCTAAGAGCTGTACGAGGAGTGACGCGGCAATCTTTTAACGATATAACATATATGACATAATTATTTTGAATGTCATGTGGGAATGCTTTAGAATACTTCCGAAAATAATTGCAACAAATTTTTATAAGAAAGCTTAAAAATTTTTGTAAAGGGGTGCAGGGGCTTTTTTACATATTGTTGGCAATGGCGAAGCCATATAACGCCTACAATATGTTAAAAAGTTCTCGTCCTATCTCTGCTGTCTATTTCTCTAAGCCTCGTAAACTCGGCATAAGAGAAACGACTTCGTCGCCTTCGGTAGCGAAAAAATCAAACCCAAAGGGATTGCTTGATTTTTTGAGGGAAGAAACTTTTTATAAAAAGTTTTGCCCCTGCATAGAAAAGTTGCAAAATTTATTGGAAACGCTTTAGAAGATTAGAAGCATTATGAGGATAATATGAGTAAAAAACGCGGCGGAGAAGACGGTATTTTAGATTTAATCGCAAAATATTTTCCAAATCGGCACCCTTTTATGCCCGTTGGACGCGGTGACGACTGTGCACTGATTGCTGTGCCTGCCGCTCCCTTTCTTGCCGGTCAAGACCGTGATAAGCAGGCTGTTTTTGCGGTAACTTCTGATATTTTTGCAGAAAATGCCCATTTTCGTACATCTTATTTTACTGCCGCGGATATTGGCCATAAAGCTCTTGCCGTCAATATCAGTGATTTGGCGTCCAACGGGGCAAAGCCCTGCGCCTTTTCTTTTAATTTGACCCTGACAGACAGACAGGATTTTGCCTGGCTGGAAGATTGTTTTCAAAGCATGGCAGAACTTGCAGGTGCTTATAATCTGGTGCTTTGCGGCGGCGATTTGACTAAAGTTCCTCTTGCGGTTTCCCTTGCCGAAAATATGCAAAAAACGCAGGACGGCATTGACTCGCTGCCTCCCAAAGAGTTGGTTGCGGGCGGACTCAATATCGGCATTACAGCCTGGGGCACTTATGAGCATGGCGGTGTTCCGCTCATGCGTCACCGTTCCTATGCAAAAAATGCAGCGGGGCAGGCACAGCCAAGTATGCAGGAGGGGGATATCCTTTTTTATATCGGTGAAATCGGGCTGGCACGGGCAGGACTTTTGCTTCTTGAAGAGAGTCATGACCGGGAAAAATGCCTGAAAAATTATCCCCATGCCGCCATGGCGCATTTACGTCCGCAGCCAAAAGTTGCCGAGGGTTTGCTTTTGTCACGGTTTGCCAAAGAACACGCACTTTTTGTCATGGATATTTCTGACGGGCTGATGCGCGATATTCCGCGCCTGCTTGCGCGTCAAGGCATTGTTTTGGCAGATGAAAAATCCTTTGGTGCAGACAGTTTTATCACAGAAGATATGCTCCACCCTGAAATTATTGCCTATTGCGGCAAGAACAAGCTTGACCCCTGTTATTTTGCCTACAAAGGCGGTGAAGATTACGGGCTTTTGGGCGTTTGCGAAAAAGACGCGTTTTCCGCTTTGCAGGCCTATTGTGCCGAACATGCTGTTCAATCCTTTCATAAGCTTGGCACAGTAACTCACGGTGCGGTGAAACTTAATTCCAAGAACATTGAGGAGGCAGGCTTTGACCACTTCCAATGAAAATAATGATGCGCTTGCTGAAGTTATCAAGGATTTGCGTCCGTATTTCTGGCGTCCTTTTTTGATAAGCTCGTTGGTGCTTTTGCTTGTTGTGGCGTTTATTACCGACTATAATATACGCCAGTCCGAGGAAGTCCTGGGCGAGCAAATGGCGGACAAGGGACTTCGTGCGCTGTGGCTTTTTGAAAATGTGGCTATGGAGAAAATCCAGTTTAAAAGCCCGGAAGCGCGCAATGATTATTTGGAGCGTTTAGGTTCGCAAAATGATTTTTCTTTTATTGCCATTACGGATAAGCAGGGAAAATTTCTCGTGCACACTGATATGCAGAAGATTGGTTCGCAGATGAATATCAGTGACCCTGCTGTGCATACGGATTTTTGGACGAAAATTGAGCATATTCTGCCCAGCACGGATATGCAGGGAACGCGCTGGGGCTTTGTAACGATTAATAATGAGTATTTGTTTCTTGTACACAGGATTTACGGCGAAAGCATGCGTCAGGGCAATTTCCGCCATTCGCACCCGGAACTGACAGAGTTTTTGCAGGGACAGGATGTGAACCATATTTTTGTGGCAATCAATTCTGAAACCTTTCAAAAGGAAGTGGACCATTATCGGCGCAAAGCCTTTATTGCGGCGCTGTGGATTTTAGGCGTTTCCTTTGTGGCAGTGTGGATTGTTTCGCTGATTAACAGAATTATTGTCAGCCGCAGAGCCATGCGCGTGGCTGAAAAAACGATTAATTCCATGAAACAGGAAGTGCTTGAGCTGGAAGAAGAAGTTATTAAAAAAGAAAAACTGGCGGCAATCGGGAATTTGGCGGCAGGCGTAGCCCATGAAATACGCAATCCCCTGAGCTCCATTAAGGGCTATGCGACGTATTTTGCTGAATATTTTCCAAAGGACAGCAATGAGCACAAGGCGGCGCAGATTATGGTGCAGGAAGCGGAACGGCTCAACCGCGTGGTGGGGGAACTCTTAGGCGTTTCCCGTCCGACTGATATTAAAAGCGTGGCGATGCCCATAGATACCGTGCTTGACAGCTGCATGGATCTTTTGCAGGCAGACTTGAAACAGCTGGGCATTGCCCTGAAAATTACAGGCAGGGGCAAGATTATTACCATTGACCCTGACCGTATCAAACAGGCGATTTTGAATATTTGCCTGAATGCCGTTGAGGCGATACGCGACGAAAAGCAGAATAAGCGGAATGAAAAGGCAAATAAGCAGTATTATCTGCATATTGACGTATCTGAACAGGAAAAGAATTTTTGCATTACCATAAAGGACAATGGCTCCGGCATTGACAAAGAACTTTTGACAAGAATTTTTGACCCGTATTTTACCACAAAAAATGAGGGAACCGGACTGGGGCTCAGTAATGTGCGGAAAATTTTAGAGGCTCACGGCGGGTCTATTGAAGTGACAAGCGAAAGGGGAACCGGTACGGTGTTTTCTTTGTATTTGCCGAAAAAGAGTTTAGGCTGACAGTCAGCTGAAAATGCGTCTTGAAAAGCGCTTTGGGAGAGATAAATGGCTCAAAAATTAAAATTGCTCATTGTTGATGATGATTTTGCCCATAGAAATATGCTCAAACTTATGCTTGAGAATTGGAATTATGCAACGTTTGAAGCGGACGACGGCGAAAAGGCTGTTGCGTTTATCAAGGAGCAGGCTGTGGATTTGGTGCTTTGCGATGTGCGCATGACCCACATGGACGGTTTTGCCACGCTGACAGCTATTCATGAATGGAATCCCGCTATTCCTGTAATTTTGATGACAGCGTATTCTTCTGTGGAAAAAGCCGTGGAAGCCATAAAAATGGGAGCTTATTCCTATGTGACCAAGCCCCTTGATTTTGAAGTCCTCAAGGCAACCCTGTATAATGCCTTGGAGCATACGCGGCTCAAAGAAGAAAATACGCAATTAAAGCAGGCTCTCGGCATTTCTGAAACCATGCCCCTCGGCAAAAGTGCGCTCATGAAATCCTTGCAGGAAATGATTGAAACCGTTGCCCCCAGTGAAGCAACAGTCCTTATCACGGGCGAATCAGGTACAGGAAAGGAACTGGTAGCCAAGGCAATTCAAGCAAACAGTTCCCGCAAAGACCAGCCTTTTGTGACAATCAACTGTGCGGCATTGGCGGAAAATTTGCTGGAATCCGAGCTTTTTGGACATGAAAAGGGTGCGTTTACAGGCGCGGATAAAATGCGCGAAGGGCGCTTTGTGCAGGCTGACAAGGGTACGCTTTTCCTTGACGAAATAGGGGAAATGCCCCTTGCTTTGCAGGTAAAGCTGCTGCGTGTTCTGCAAAACGGCGAAATTCAGCGCGTTGGCAGTGACAAGGTCAAAACGGTAGATGTACGCATTATTGCGGCGACAAATCGAAATTTACAGGAAGAAGTGGAAAAAGGGCATTTTCGTGAGGATCTGTTTTATCGGTTAAACGTCATTGCGCTGGAAGTTCCTGCCCTTCGCGAACGAAAAGATGATATTCCTTTACTTGTGCAGAAATTTGTGGAAAAATTTGCGAAAGCAAACAGAAAAGCTATCAAGGGTTTTACGCCGCAGGCAATGGATACGCTTATGCGGTATGACTGGCCCGGAAATGTGCGCGAGCTGGAAAATGCCATGGAACGGGCTGTTATTCTGGCTGTGGGAGAATATATCACAGAACGGGATTTGCCGCTGGCTGTACAGCAGGCAGCGAAAAACAGTGCAGAGGAAAGCATACGCCATAGTCTGGCAAATAAATCCCTGGACGATATTGAAAAAGAAGCGATTTCTGCAACACTCGCAGAAACGGCTGACAATAAAAGTGAGGCTGCAAGACGGCTTGGGATTACCCGCGCAACCTTGCATAGTAAATTGAAAAAATATAACTTGGAATAGAGGTTGTTATGCTCTTATTAGAAGGTAAAAGCGTTTCAAAAGCGCTGCGCGCCAATGTAAAAAATGAAATCGAAGCGCTCTGCTCCAAAGTCAGACGTGCTCCCGGCCTTGCTGTTATTCTGGTGGGGGAAGATCCTGCATCACAGGTTTATGTCCGCAACAAGGAAAAGGCTTGTGAAGAAGTGGGGATTATTTCCCATTCCTACCGTCTGCCCGCAGATATGGACCAGAACAAACTGATTGAATTAATAAAAGAACTTAATAATAACGATGAGATAGACGGTATTTTGCTGCAGCTCCCTTTGCCAAAGGGACTTAATACACAGGCTTGCCTGCAAGCCATTGACCCTAAAAAAGATGTGGACGGTCTGCACCCTGAAAATCAGGGCAGGCTGGCGCTTGGGCTCAATGCTCTCCGTCCCTGCACTCCTGCCGGAACGCTTTTTTTGCTCGATTATTACAAGTATAATTTAGAGGGAAAAAATTGCGTTGTGCTGGGCAGAAGTCCGCTGGTGGGACGCCCCCTTGCCATGATGCTCAATGACAGAAATATCAATGCAACGGTGACCATGTGTCACTCCAAAACAAAAAATCTCGCTGAAATTTGCCGTCAGGCTGACTTTATTTTTCTTGCTATCGGTGTGCCTAAATTTTTGAAAGCCGATATGGTCAAAAAAGATGCGGTAATTGTGGATATCGGTATTAACCGCACAGATGAAGGGCTTTGCGGAGACGCTGATTTCAAGGATTTAGAGCATAAGGTTTCTGCCATGACACCTGTTCCCGGAGGGATTGGGCTTATGACCATTTCCCAGCTTTTGGAAAATACCCTTGAAGCATGGAAACTGCACATGGGTATTATAAAGGTTGAGGCGTAACTATGCCCGGAAAAAGATCCCTTGCCTTTCGTAAGGAACAAGCTCAAAAAGTTCAGGCAGGACTCGAAAAACGCTATCCGCAGCCGGCAACCCATTTGCAGCATGAAACGCCGTGGCAGTTACTTGTTGCGACCGTGCTTTCAGCGCAGTGCACTGACGCACGGGTGAATATGGTCACACCGCATCTTTTTGCCAAATGGAAAGACCCTTTTGCTCTCGCCAAAGCTGATATCAAAGACGTGGAAGAAGTGATTAAATCCACGGGCTTTTATCATAATAAGGCGAAAAATATTGTGGCAGGGGCAAAATATCTGGTGGAAAACCATAACGGCGAAGTGCCGCGAACCATGGAAGAATTGATAAAAGTCGCAGGTGTGGCACGAAAAACTGCCAATGTGGTTTTGTGCACTGCCTTTGGAATCAATGAGGGTATAGCCGTTGATACGCATGTTAAACGTATTGCCCACAGGCTGGGCTTGACTAATTCGCAAGATCCTGTGCAGGTGGAAAAAGATTTAATGGAAGTTTTTCCGCAAAAAGAATGGGGCAATGTCAATCATCGGCTTGTCTGGTTTGGACGGCATATCTGCGATGCCCGCAAGCCATTGTGCGAAGAGTGTGAATTTAATTCCATTTGTCCCAAGCAAGAACCTGCCAAGTGATTTTTTCAGAAAAAAATACATTAAAAACTTTTTTTGACCAAAGGGGAAACTAACGGGGGATAAATCCCCCTTGCTTTCCCCCTTTGGAAACCCGAGCAATGCCCCCTTATTTCACACTTTTTCGGCAAAGGGCATTCCGCCCTCGCCTCAAAAGAGTGAAATTCCCAAGCGCAAAAGCTTTACTTAATCATAAAACATAATTACCCACAAAATTTATAAAACTTTTCATAGTGATAGAATATTTCCGGTTATTATTAGGAATTAAATAGATTGTTTCGCTAAAAAATACATATAAAACTTTTTATGCAACAGTTTCATTTCATTTTATTTCCTTATAAAGGGATATTTCCCCAACCTTTTTTAAAGGGGAAAACCTTAAAGGAACAAGCCCCTTTAGGTTTTCTTTGTATCCCCTTTCCTTAATCCCCATTAACTCACTGTGTAAAAGAGAACTCCGTCCTCTTTTACAGAGCTCGTCACAATAAATATTTTGCCTGTTTATGGGACTGATGTTTCCTGCATATAATAAAGCATTTCCGAAAATAATTGCAACAAATTTTTATAATAAAGCTTAAAAAGTTTTGTAAAGGGGTGCAGGGGAAGAAACTTTTACTAAAAGTTTTTCCCCTGCATAGAAAAGTCGCAAGATTTATTGGAATTGCTCTAACTTTGTCTTGTGCTTGCAAAAAAGCCCTCTTTTTTGGGAAGAGGGCTTTTCTATTTTTATGGTGTGTTATGGTAAGGCAATTACATAACGAGCAGGTATGCGATAATACCTGTAGGAATACCGTAAATTAAGAAGGGCCAGAAAGTCTTGCGGATGATAGCGCCTTCGTGGCCGATCATACCAAGCACAGCACAGACAGATACAACGTTGTGTACACAAATCATATTACCCATAGCACCGCCTACGCCTTGGGCTGCAAGGATAACAATGCTTTGCCAGTAGTTGTAGCTCAGTGTTTGTGCAACGTCCCATTGGAAGTTACAGAATAAAAGGTCAGATACCGTGTTTGAACCGGTAATAAATGCACCCAAGCCGCCGATGTAGGAAGCGAGCAGTGCCCATGCGTCACCGGTCAGTTCGGAAATGGTGATAGCCATGGCAAGAGGCATGGATACACCGCGTCCGTGGTAGATAAGAGCTTCAACGGTGGTTGCATCTGTTCCGCGGAAAATGGAAACAAGGGCAACAGCGGAAAGCAATGCAATGGTAGGAGCCTTCATCTTTACAATAGCTGTACCCCATGCACGGCTGACCTTGTTGGAACCGATTTCGTCGTCCTTGGTCATACCATGGATGAAAATGGTGATAATTGCTACCAAAATGAAGGGGATAGTGCCGGGGAGGTTCAAGATAGCAATATAAGAGCTTACGCCTTCAACGCCAAAGATATTGCTGAGACCAAGGTTGAACATTGGGTCGGTAATAATAGCCTTGAGTCCGAATTGAGGCACACGGGTGATAACGAGGAACAAACCGCAGAGAATATAGGGCATCCAAGCCTTGAGCTGGCTCATATGTTCCTTAAATTCCTGCACATCTTCGGTAGCAATGGAGCCTGACCATTCCGGATCCCATGTGGACTTGTCTTCAAATACCCAAACGTTCTTAGGAACGCAGATACCCTTCTTGGTGAGGTATACCAAAACGCCAAGACCAAGAAGACCGCCGATAAGGGACGGAATTTCAGGACCAACTGTCCATGCAATAATAATGTAAGGAATACCGAAGCAGAAAGATGCCATAATGCAGTATTTCCATACGGCAAAGCCTTCAGCCCAGCTCTTGTTCTTGCCAAAGAAACGGGTCATAAAGCCAAGCATTCCGATTGGGAGGAGGAAGAGCATAGGCAGGTGCATAAGAGATACATATTCACCGATGTGATTGAATACGTCCATTTGAGCAGGGCTGGCTTCGAGAGACTGCAATGCCTGGAAGGCAATATCCTGAATAGGTTTGAAACCCTGAAGAACAGGCGTACCAACAGCACCGAATGTAACAGGCACGCTATTGAATACTAAGCAGATAACGGCAGCACAAAGGGGAGGGAACCCAAGACCCATCAAAAGCGGGGCTGCAAGTGCAGCAGGAGTACCAAAACCGGCGGCACCTTCAATAAATGCTCCGAACATGAAACCGATAATAATAGCTTGCAGACGGCGGTCAGGTGTAATTTTCTGCATACCTGCCTGAATGGTTTCCATAGCCCCGCTTGCCTGCAGGGTATAGTAAATGAGCAGAGCACCAAAAACAATGATAAGAACGCCAAAAGCAGTGATGAAGCCTTGAACTGACAGAGCGGCAATACGCAGAGGGTCAAGTTTCCATACGACAAAGGCTAAAATTGCGGCGGTTATCCACGCCAAAGGCATTGCACGGGTAGAGGGCCAACGCAATCCAACCATTAACACAAGCGCAACAAGAATAGGAATGAATGCCAAAAGTGCATAAAATCCAAAACTCATATACACCTCCCAAATTATTTTAAATTGTCAGCTAAAAGCTCTGCAATGTGGCTTACTTTTACATTGCTGCCTTTTTTATGTAAACCGCCGCGGATTTGCATGGTGCAGCCGGGGCAGTCTGTTACGATACGTTCTGCTTGAGATTCTTCAATTCTGCGGATTTTATTTCCAAGGAGTTCCTTGGAAATTTCAGGGAACTTGGCAGAATAGGTTCCGCCGAAACCGCAGCAGCTTGCTTCTTCTTTTGAAGGAGTATATTCGGCAACCTGAGCAATAAGGTCTCTTGGCTGCTGCATAACGCCAAGACTTCTTGCCTGGTGGCAGGGAATATGTACAGTAACTTTTTCCGTGCTCTTATGGAAAAGACTTGGGTCAATCTTGACGATATCATTCATGAAAGAGGAGAAGTCTTTTACTTTAGAGGAAAATTCCGCACATTCATCGCCAAGGAAGTTTTTGTAGTTATGGCTCAAATGGGAAGCACAGCTTGCGCAAAGGGTAACGATATAATCGTATTTTGAAGCGTCGATAGCCTGTACGTTTTGACGGGCAACTTCAACGGCAACTTCTTTCAGGGCAAGCATTTGCAGCGGCAGACCACAGCAGGTTTGCTCTTCCGGGAATTCCACCTGCACATTGTGAGCTTTCATTAATTTCATGAATGCTACCAAATGGTTAGGGAAGATAAAGTCTTGGGCACAACCGGCGAACAAGGCGACGCGCATTTTTGGATTTTCCAGTTTATACGCATATTCGGCATAAATTTCACGGAATGCTTTATCAGCCAGGCTTGGCAGGGATTTGAACTGATGCTTGCCAAAGAGGGCGTCAGGCAAGTGACGGATAAAGCCGTCTTGTGCTTTGACAGGACCTTGTGAAAAACGGGCAAACTTGAGCAGTCTGTGGAACAGTTTTCTGTTCTTCATAATCTTGCCCACAAAGGCAATCTGCATGGGCTGTCCCACTTCCTTGGCGGTCATATTGCGGATTTCGCTGATAAGGCGCGGCAAATCAATACCGCCGGCACAAATATCCTTACAGGATTCACAGCCTATGCAGTTTTGCGCCAAAATAGCGGCTTTGTCTTTGCCGTGGAAGAAATAGGTAAGGATAAGACCGATAGCCCCAATGTAAATATGACCCATTTTGTGTCCGCCAACCATTCTGAAGACAGGGCAGACGTTGGCACAGGCACCGCAGCGAACACAGCGGAAAACTTGTCTGAAAAGAGGGTCTTTAGCAATTTCTGTTCTGCCGTTGTCAAGGAAAACAATGTGCAGTTCTTTTTTGTCGTTGTCGCCGATTTTGCATTCCCCTGCACCGTTGATAAAGGTAACATAGGAAGTAATACGCTGACCGGTAGCATTACGGGGCAGAACCGTCAAGGCAGTCAAGGCAGTTTCAAAATCAGGAATAAGTTTATCAAGACCAGCCAGCGCAATATGCACTTTTGGCAGCGTGGTTACCATACGCGCATTGCCTTCGTTGGTGGCAATGGCAAAGGTTCCGTTTTCCGCAATACAGAAGTTGGCACCGGAAATGCCGATTTCACCTTCAATAAATCTGTTGCGCAGTTCTACGCGGGCAACCTTGACAAGACGCTGAATATCTTCCGGGTCATATTTTTTGCCGGTCACATTGCTCATGTCTTCAGCAACCTGATAACGGGACAAGTGAATAGCAGGCATAACCATGTGAGAGGGACCTTCATGTCGGAGCTGAATCAGCCATTCTCCAAGGTCGGTTTCGGTGATATCGCATTTATCCTGTTCCAGTCTTTGGTTTAAATGCGTTTCTTCGGCAGTCATGGATTTGGATTTAATAATTTTCTTTGCGCCGTGCTTTCTGACAATTTCAGCAATGATTTCATTGGCTTCCTTTGCATCTTTTGCACGGTGGACAATAACGCCGCGTTTTTCAGCTTCAGCTTTAAACTTGGAGTATAATTCTTCCATGTGCTGGCAGGCGTTGTCTTTGGCGTCTGCAACTTGTCTGATGATTTCTTTACCGTCAATTTCGCTGAACATTGCTTCACGGCTTGCACGATAATCAACAGCAAATTTATCAAGCGTGCGTCTCAAAAATTGGTCATTGAGCGCTTCATCAATATATTCTTTATAATCTTTTGCGGTTTTAATACTGTCTTTCATGCTATTCTCCTATTATCCTTCGAGCAGAACAATATGCATTTCAAGCGGACCGTGCACGCCGATGGCGCCGACGCGTTCAATGTCAGCAGTACGGCTTGGACCGGAAATAAAGGTTATATAGTTAGTAGGGTCACTCATTTCTTCACGAAGAACATCTGCCATGGACACAACAGTGGGCATAATTTGAGATTTTTTCAAAATCAGCACGCAGGATTCGCAAACCATGGTTGCAAGGCGGGTATCTTCACTGCCCGCGTTGACCATGCAGGTACCGCTTTGGGCAATGCCTTTTTTGGCAATCGCAATGCCCATATCAATACCGGCAAGATAGTGACGGAGATCCTTATCAACAACTTTGTAGCCTTTTTCTTCAAAAGCCTTTTTCAGTGGTTCATAATATTCGCCGATTTCAGGGGCAGCAATAACTTTCTGTACGCGGGTAGGACAGCCGTTTGGACCATTTGGACCTTTTTCCACATCTTCTTCATACAAGAGTTCACAGGGAGCTTTCTTTTCCATGATTGATAAGAGATGGGGGATAGCTTCTTCAAAAGAATTAAACTCTGCAATTTGACAAGCAGTTGCAATAGCTTTTTCTTTGTATACCTCAACAAGGCTTGACATAAGCAATCTCCTTCATAGTTACGATTTTTTTTGGTTTCAATAATTTTGCGTAACTGGACTTTTCATTTTTGTCAAGGACAAAAACAAAAAAGAGCGGGCTCTTTATGGCGTTTTGTGCGTTTTTCTCAAGAACACGGGAAAATGTTTGGAAAATTATTTTTTCAATAATGTAAAAAAGAAAAAGTCAGAAAAAAATACAGAAAAAAGAAAAATATTTCTAAGTGGCTAATAAGTTTTATTAAAAAGTATGATTTGCCTGAAACACAGCCAAAATGTGAAAAAAAACATTTATAAACGCCAAAAGCAACGCATGCATTTGGAAAAATATGACCCGTATCAGGTTCAAAAAAAGTATAGAGCATTTCCGAATGACATAATTATTCTGAATATCATGTGGAATAGTTCTAAAGGAACATTACATCTTACTATATTCATTCATATATCTTTGGTAGTTTGACAGAGCCTCTTCTATTTGTTCTATGATAGTTTTTGTCTCTTGTTTGTTCATATCAAATTGAGAAGCAAGCTGGTAGATATCATCATTTGTGATGTCTTTACCTTTGCCCAGGATTGAGGTTGTATGCTCTCCATTTATACCTGCAGACCGCGTTAAATCGTATGCAGGTGTTAATTGCCATTGATTTTCCTTATTCAGCATAAATGAAAAGTTCTTGGCATGGTCATCTTTATTTTCTGCTTTGATATTGAAGACCATCAGTCTAAACATTTTTTTTACTTCATTGCTGTCTTGGGTCAATATACTTGTGAGCTTGAGCAGTTCCGAATAATCCAGTGACGGCTCTCTAAAGTTGAGATTTAATAGTCCTGCCACAGTATGAACATGGATTTTTTCATTATTGTCAGTTCTGTCAAATCGTTTTACACCATAGAAACCGGAACATGTATGAGAAGTAAATAAGTGCGTGTCAGGGAAATCAATTCCGGCATCTTTCGCTAAACGTGAGTACACATATTCCTCTAATCCAATATCTTTATTATCAACAGAAGACGGAAATTTAATAAGCCATGCTTCATATCCCTTTTTATACTCACTGCAAATTTTCGTTTTATCCTTAGATAAATAACAGACAATCTTTGGTCTTGCTCCGGCACTGGAACCATTTAGCTGTACTAATTTTTGCAAGTCTTTCGTATCCTGCTCATTGAAAATCATCGCAGAATGACAATTCAGTTCATCAAGGTCTATATTTTCATAGTGCTCACGGTATGCTTGAAAAGGTTCATATTCTAATGCTCCCATACCCGATTTACCCGTAAGGGATAATCGCATTAATGGAGAAACAGCATTATACGATAAGCCCTGTTTGTTTAAATATTTGTCTAAAAGGAATCTTCCCCAACCATCAGGAAGGCTGTCATTGAATACCCCATGCAATCCGTCATTAACCATTTTCGGTTCTGTGAAAATTCTGTCTTCTAACGGTAAGTAAAATGGTGATATCTGTATATCAGTTTTAAGAAAGTCTTTATCATATTCAAAATAAATCTTTTTATTTTGTTCTTTGAGTATTCCGACAAAATATCTGATACCAAAACTGTTCAAATACACTTTTATCATTTTTTCTGCCCTCTTTTTCTCAATTTCGGTTCTTTATCAAATAAAGACTTAGGCATATCATCAATTTTAAAAAGTTCTTCAAAATCTTCATACCTGCCAAGAGCAAAAGAGAGCGCAACCAGAGAAACAAAAGATATTTTGCCTGTCGTTTCAAATAATTTTATTGTACTGGCAGGAACTCCGGACTTTTTGGCAAGCCCTTCCCTGCTTAAATTTTTCTGAAGTCTTAATCGCTTCACTCTATCAGCGATTATCATTCTGACTTCCATAGGACTTCTTAGTATTGGTACAGACATAATATTGTCCTTTATTTGTATTTTATGATTATAATAGATAATATAATATCTGTTATAAAAAGTCAACGGATGATCTGTCATTATCCATATAGAGCATTTCCGGAAATAATTGCAACAAATTTTTATAAGAAAGCTTAAAAAGTTTTGTAAAGGGGTGCAGGGGAAGAAACTTTTACTAAAAGTTTTTCCCCTGCATAGAAAAATCGCAAGATTTACCGGAAATGCTTTAGTTCATTAAAAATTAAATGTGATTTCTCAAAAAATAAACCAAGATATTATCTTGTTATAAAAAGCGGAAAAAATTTTTTAAACAAAAAAAAGGGAGCTTGCACTCCCTTTTTTATATGTGACTACTCAATAAAACTATGAATTAGTCTTTTTCTTCTTGTTTGCCTAAGCCTTTTAAGCCGTACATGGTAGTAGAACCTGAAGACCAGTACATAAGTTTTTCATCAGCAATAAGAGCTGAGAGAACGTCCTTAACTTTACGCGGGCTTGCGCCTTCGAAGAGTTCGAGGAAGTTATTGAAGTAGAATTTGGTTTTTGAGCCTTTCTTGCTTTCGAGGAAGTCGATAACTTTTTGTTTATCTTCAGCTGTAACGGAAGCATGAGCAGCAGCAGCGTGAGCGGCAGCACCTTCATAAGCGTGGAGAGCAGCGTCAGTAAATTTGAACTGAGTGCTTTGACGCCAAGTGTAGTAAGCCGGGTCACGGAAATCATCGATGAGGTGGTGGGTAAATTCCAAATCGCAAAGTTCGAAGAATTTTTCCCAGCCGATACGTTCAGCCCAGTCGCCAAGGCGTTCGTATTTATTAGCATGTTTTGCGTAAACATCAATGATGTGTTTAATGGTTTTGGTGAGTGTGGGCCAGCGCGGAGTTTCATTAGGAATGTAGTGAACTACAACCTTTGAGAACTTAGGCATGCTGATACGGTTGGAAACTTTACCGCCAACCATGATAACAACACCGTCACCGCCTTGACCGTCAGCAATAGGAAGAGCAGGACACATGGTGTAGCAGTTACCACAGTACATGCAGCGTTCGCTCTTGATAGCTACGGAGTTAACTTTTTGTCCATTGTGTTCTTCTTTTGAAGGACGAACAGCAGCAACAGGACAAGCAGCAACTGCGAGAGGAATTTCGCAGAGTTGGTCAACCCATTCGTGGTCAATCATAGGAGGTTTACGGTGAATACCAACAATACCGATATCGGAGCAGTGAACAGCACCGCACATGTTGAGGCAGCAGGCAAGAGAAATACGAACAGGAGCAGGCAAGCGCATATTTTGGAAGTCAGAGAAAACTTCGTCCATGATAGCTTTTACAGGACCTGAAGCGTCAGTTGCAGGGGTATGGCAGTGTACCCAGCCTTGGGTGTGAACGATGTTGGAAACACCGGCACCTGTGCCGCCGATAGGGAATTTGTAAGAACCTTTATCATATTTACGGGAAGCAAGGTCAGCTTTAAGAGCTTTTAAGGTTGCTTCGTCTGTGCACATAAATTCAACGTTGTGGCGGGTAGTAAAACGAAGGTATCCGCCACAGTATTTGTCTGCGATTTCGCAGCATTCACGAACGAACAAGGTAGAAACAGTACGAGCACCGCCGCAGCGAACAGTATAAACTTTGTCGCCGCTTTCTGCAACGTGCATCAATACGCCCGGTTCAAGGATTTCGTGATAAAGCCATTTGCCGAAGTTCTTTTTGATAACCGGTGGAAAGAAGTCATCATAAGGACGAGGTCCAATATCAGAAATACGACCTTCCATTGGGTTAGCTGGATTATATCCGGAAGAAATGAAAGCCATGTTTGCTCTCCTCTTGAATTAACGTTGGTGTCTTTTGCGGAATGCAGCAATGTCACGGCTCCAACCGCCAGGTACTTCTTCTTCTTTGAAGAAGATGTACGGGTTAGCACGAGGAGCAACAACATGTTGCGGTACTGCTGGGATTTCGGTAACTTCGAGAAGTTTTTGGAATGAAAGACGTTTAATGGTTTCACCGACACGTTCACGGTTTTTACCTTCTTCCATCCACCAATCCCAAATCTTTTCGATTACGCCTTTGATTTCTTCAAAAGGTTCTTCAGCAGGAATAAACGGAATAAGCATTGAACCCATTTGTGCACCGTCAAGAATAGGAGCTTTTGCACCAAGCAGAATAGTAGCACCGCGTTCGTCGCCGATGTGAAGAGCACGAGGCATGGTGTTGATACAGTGCATACAGCGTACACATTCTTTGGTATCAATAGAAAGTTTTGAACCGTCCCAATTCATGCAATGGCTTGGGCAGCGGTCAATAACTTCAGCCTGAATGTCGAATTTACCCCAATCGCGGCCGGCGTGTGCGCCTGCGTTTGGTTTGAATTCGCCGCCAACATAAGCTTTTACTGCTGCCTGGTCGATTTTGATATCGTCTTTCCAGGTACCGATAACTGAGAAGTCAGAACGGGCAATAGAAGCTACGCAGCCGTTAGGGCAGGCGTCAAATTTGAATTTGAATTTATAAGGGAATGCAGGACGGTGCAATTCGTCTTGATAGTCCATTGTGAGTTGGTAGCAAGCTAACTGTGAGTTGTAGCAGGCATATTCACAGCGGGATTGTCCAAGGCAGGATTCAGGAGTACGAAGGTTGGAACCGGAACCGCCAAGGTCAGTGGGGAATTTTTCGTCGTGAGTGAGTTCCCAGAAGATTTCTTCGAGCTGCGGGGTTTGGGTACCCAAGAAAACGATATCGCCTGTAGCACCGTGCATGTTCATAAGACCGGAACCGCGTAAATCCCAAATATCACAGAGATGTTTCAAAAATTCTGTGCTGTAGTATTTAGCAGCAGGTTGGTTAACACGAATGGTGTGGAAGTGTGCTACGCCGGGGAATTGTTCAGGTTGGTCGCAGTAACGACCGATAACACCGCCGCCGTAACCGAATACGCCAACGATACCGCCGTGTTTCCAGTGGGTTTCACCTTCTTCATAAGAAAGTTCAAGAACACCAAGAAGATCTTCAGGAGCATCAACAGGAATTTGATAGTCAAGACCTTTTGGATTCTTAGCACGTTCAGCGGCAGCCTGTTTAATGTCA
>CAOMFZ010000006.1 GCA_948482415.1 uncultured Mailhella sp. | reverse complement strand
GAATGAGCCTTACAGAACTGGACAGCAGAGCTAAAGTTTTTCCCCTGCATAAAAAAGTTGCAAGATTTATCGGAAATGCTCTGGATTAAATGCGTATCATGGAATGAACATCCAGCGGCGCTTCATTTTTTTGCACGCGGGGCAGAGCAATATATTCTTTCCAATATCGAACTGCTTTGACAAAAAATTCAACAGCTTTTTCAAAATCAGTATATTCCATGGGAGTCACAATTTTTTTATGCAAAACAACCATATTTTCTTTATCAGGGTCAAGACTTATGGCTGCCCCTGCGGTTTTTGTGCCTAAAAAATTTGCTTCCAATAATTGTTTATAAAATTCCTTATCAGCACCTGCCTGCACCAAGCCAAGCTCTGCAATCAAATATAAATCATTTCCGGACAATTCAAAATCAACAGTGTCTTTATCGAAATTTACACTGCACAATCCATTTTCATTTAATGCTAAAGAAATCCCTAATCTTGCACCCAATTCTTTAACAAGTTCGCCGGCGATAATCATTTTTTTCTCCTTTTTTTTATTCACTATACATCTTGAAATTTTTACATAAATTATACTATTCCTGATTTCCAAACACATCACTGAGTAATGCCTGCGCATTAATAACAAATGCCATGTCCTGTCTTATTTTTATACTTTCCGGACTTTGCAAATCTGTCTTTGCCAATTGGCTTACAAGAGTTGAAAATTCATTTTCCAATATGCTGCTGATTTCTTGAAAGACTGCTGAATTTCCTGCCAGTAATGTTTTCAATTCCCCATTCCGCTCCCAAAAAGCCTCTCTTGTATATCGAGAAATAAGAGACGTTTCATCAGACCCCATGTCATTAAATTGTTCCGGAGTAAAAACCTGATGAGCATACTCATCAATTTGTGCGGAAAGAGATTTTACAAGTCCAAGCAGCTCTGTTTGATTAAGTCCTTCCCGCACTCCCCTCATCAAAGCCGAACCATCCATACTTTGCGCAGCATTATAAGAGCCCTGCAGCAAAACCGGATTTTTCAAACTGATATTGGTATTAATTTCATCGCGCCATTTTGCTCTCAGTTCAGGAGAAATGGCAAGACCCGGATTATTAACGAAAGCAATAAGGTCACTTTTTCCCTTTACAAAACGATCAGCAATGCGTTGGAAACGACCCTGAATATCTGCCACACTGCCGTCTTCTGACGCATTGCCTTCATCAAAAATGTCCTTTGCTGTAACTTTAAATCCATCATCCAGCTTAGAAGTATCCATAGTGTCTTTAACTTTTGCTTCAGCAACACCTAAAAGCGCCGCAAGACGGGCATGGGTATCCTGCATAATTTGTGCTGAATACACAGCAATATCTGATTCACGGCGAAGAATATTCTCATACTTGTCACAGGACAAAAGCAAAGCCTGTATTTCTTCTTTACTGTCAGCTCTATTGATACTTTCCTGCAATGCCGGATATAGTTTTTTCAATGAAGCAAGCATGGAGCCAAGACGTTCTGTATTTAATCCCAACTCCGCGCAGCGCTCACTGATAGCAGTTTTTACGGCTAAATTGGCAACATGGGTCTGCAATTCAGAACGGACAATTTCAGCAAATTGTGCAGAAGAAAGGAGTTGGTTTTGTGCTGTGATACGGTTTTCAATATTTTTGATGACATCTTTGCCAAAAGGAAGCGCAGCAAGCTCATTAAGATTTGCGCCTATATTGACGCCGTATTCTTCATTCACCGCAGCAAGTGTATCATGCAGAACTTGGGCAAAAGGTGCTTTTTCCGGATTAGCTTGCAAAGAAGAAACAACAGAATTAGTTGCCTGCAAAATATCTTGTACGGTTCTCAAAATAAAATTGCTGCCGTATATTGCACCTGCATTCAGTCTTGTTGCTTCTGACCCCAAATCGTCTTCTCTGCCAAGCTGTTCATCATTTTCATATTTTTGCTCTGCTAATAACGTAACAAGTCTGTCAATTTTTGCAGAATCGGATTTCATCAGCTCCACAAGTTCCGGATTTTTATCCAACAGGATTTGGCAGGCAGTTGCCATAGTAATAGCATTGCCGTCTCCGCCTAAGTCTGCAAGTTCTGCTTGCGTGTACTGTTTGGATATAGCATCGGACAACTGTACGCTTACAGCCTTAAACATACCGACTAAATCCAAATCCGAAACAGCATTTCCATCTTGTAATACACGAATAAGAGAAGAAACATTAACCTCGCCCACAGCTTTTTCGGCACGAGAAAAAACATAGCCTTTTTTCAAGGTAGATTCAGTCAAAATATCATTTCTCAGTTGTTCTTTTAATCCCTCGGAAATAGTCAATGACGCAATCGACGTATACAAATCAGTTTTCATTTGGATAAATTTTGCCGCAACATCATGGAATTTTGTTTCAAGTTGCTCTAAGCGTTCTTTTACCGATCCTGTTGTTTCTGCACTGCCATAGGAATATTTTGATTTCACATCAACTAATTTCAGCTTTCCCTGAATTTCCTGTTCACTTTTTCCTGTTGCTTTTGCAAGCTCTGCTATAATATATTGGTCAGTCTTTTTTTCGCATTCATAATATCCAACCGTATATTCTACCGTATCCGCAAACTTTTGATGTGCAGTTAAACAAGTTTTCACTTCTTCAGCATTCCTGCACGCAGCAATTTTTTCATAAAATCCCGTATCAGTTTTAGATAATACATTTAAAATTGTAACGACCTTGTCAGCAGGAATTTTATTTTCTGCCTGTTCTAAAATCAAAAAATGGGCAGCAATACCGGCAAGTTTTGGACGAGCTTTTTCAAGAATAGAATTTTTTAAATCCTGCGGGGACAATTCCGTTTCAGAATTTTTAATTGCCTTGGCAACATCTTTGATAATGGCATTTTCTCTATACCCATGCTCAACAGCAGCATTTGCAAGAAATTCCCGTACTGTTGAACCTTGCGGAACAACCTTTTCTCCAAAATCTGCACGAAGTTCTGCAAATGCTTCACTTACAGATGCTTTCAATTCAGGAGGAAGCGTATCATTTTTGAATTGCTCGCTCACTGCAGCATTATGTTCCGCTATGGTAGGAGCTGCAACAGGCAATGCTTCAGCTGCTCCCCGTGCCGCCTGCACTGCACTTTTTTCAATATGTCTGCAAATTGCAAATATTCCTTCTGAAATACCCAAAGTAAAAACACCGGCAAGCACTCTGCAGGCAACAGCTCCCGCATTAGGTCTTGCATTTTGCAGCGCAGCAGGAACTTCTGCGTTATTTGCAGTTTGAACCTGCTGATTTTGCATAACAGGCTGTTGATTTTGCACATTGGTAATATTTGACATATTCTTTTCCTTTCTCAGAATGTTAACGTATTAATACTGTTAAAAAAAACGAAACAAACAACTTTCTTGGCACTTTTACCGCAATTTTTTTTGACTGCTCCTTATACCAACACTGTTGGCAGTATTTGTAGTTCTTTTCTATGACATGCAGTAATAAGCAAAAATTATTCCAAAATTTTATTTTTTTGCGTATGGAATAAAAATTAAAAACATTCCTGATATGCCGAATAGATACGGGTTAACGCTTCCTCTAAAATCGTGCGCGGAACAGCAATATTCATGCGGAAAAATTTGGTTCCCTCAATGCCGTATTCTTTTCCGGAATTGAGCAAAACATGCGCTTTTTCAAGCATAAATTTGTCAGCTTCTTCCTGCGTTTCAAACATTGCCCGCATATCAAGCCACAGCAAAAGCGTGCCTTCCGGTTTTCTCACCTTTATTTTGGGCATTTTCTCCTGAATAAATGCAAGGGCATAGTCGATATTTTTTTCCACATAATCCAGCAATTCGTCCGCATACCAGGCACACTCTGTATAGGCGCTTTCAAAGGCAACTACGCCTAAGAGACTGGGCTCGGCTGTTTTTCGTCTGCGCAGACTTTTTTTAAAAGTATCCCGCAAAACCTCATTATGAATAAGAGCACAGGCTGCCCGAAGTCCGGGAATATTAAAGGTTTTACTGGGATTTATGAGCAGAACAAAGTGCTCTTTTGCCTCTTCACTCACACTGATAACCGGCGTATAGGTATGAGGTTTGTACACATAATCACTGTAAATATCATCAGAAACAATCAGTACATTATGTTTTAAACAAAGCTCGGCAATTTTTGAAACTTCTTCCTTTGACCACACCTGCCCTGTAGGATTATGGGGATTGCACAGGAAAAAGAGTTTTACCTTTTCCCGCGCAAGCTTTTCTTCAAAATCTGCAAAATCAATTTCAAAACGCCCGTTTTTTTCCACTAAATGCGAAAATACCCGCACTCTGTTGGTATTTTCGATAGCTTCAAAAAAGGCAGTATACTGCGGAGAAAAAACAAGTACTTCGTCCTGTTCCCGGGTAAAGGCAATAAGACACTCCAACATGCCCAGCAAAATGGTGGGAATATACACTGCCGCTTCAGCATCAATATCCATATGATGACGCAGGGAAAACCAATACTGGGCGGCTTTTCCAAAACTATCCAAGACAATGGGATAGCCTAAAATTTTATGGTCAATACGTTTTTTGAGCGCATTCAATATGGGCTGCGGACAGGCAAAATCCGTATCTGCAACCCACATGGGCAAAAGGTCTTGCGGAAACATATTCCATTTTCCGCTGTCCGTTCCCCGCCGATTAATAACTTCATCAAAATTATGCCGATACTGCATGGTTATTCCTTATTGTATTGAAAACAAAGCATTGTAATATCATCAGACTGTTCAGCATTGCCCCGATAGGCAAGAATATCTTCATAAATTTTCTGCAAAAGCGTATCGGTATCAGCGCATTTTTGCTGCAGCAGCACTGCTTTTAACCGCATTTCATCGTACAAAGCTTTTTCTTCATTCATGGCTTCGGTGACACCGTCTGTATAAAGAAGAAGCGTATCACCTGACTGAAGAACCGCCTTGGCGCTTGTATACAGGATATCCTCCATAACCCCTACCATAGGTCCGCTTATATGCGATAACTCTCGTACTTCATTGGAATTTTTATTGACAATACAGGGATAGCAGTGCCCGCCGTTGGCGTATTCAAATTCACCTGTTTCTTCATCAAATAAACCAATGAAAAGCGTTACAAACATACAGCTTGGATTATTTTCACTTAAACTGTCATTAATTTTCTGCATGGCTTCATAGGGGCTTAATCCTGCCTGCATGGCGTAACGCAAGAGTGTCACTGTCATTGCCATAAAGAGGGCTGCCGGCACGCCTTTGCCTGAAACGTCGCCAATAACAATAACTTTTTTGCCGCTTGCTACAGGAAAATAATCGTACAAGTCACCGCCAACTTCTTTGGCAGGTTCAATAAAAGCAGAAATGGAAAAGCCTTTTTCATGGGGCAAACCGGAATTTTCTTTCAAAATTCCCAGCTGAATATCACGGGCGGCGTTTAATTCCCCCTGCATTCTCTGGGTGGTGGCTTGGGATTGCAAAAGATTTTTAATATTGATTTCAAGAGCTTGACCCATATTTGCAAATGCCCGCGCTAATTGTCCTACTTCATCGGTTCGTTTTACAGGCAAATCATGACTGAATTCTGCAAGGAATTTTTGCTGACTGGACGTATTTTCTTCTTTGGAAAGAGTTTCTAAATCAGCCTGCGCCAAACCCAAAACTTTTCGCGTTAAAATCTGCAGCGGCGTAATCAAATGATAAGCCAGGAAAAGAGCGACCAGAGCACACACCAAAACCACAATACTTGCAATCATGGTCAAACGGTACAGCATTGTTTCGGAATGGCTTTCAATAACGCTGACAGGCACCGCTGTAAAAACATACCAGTCCAATGCCTTAAAATAAGACAAACGAATACTGGTATCACCCCATGCCGAAAAATAGGAATTTTGCGGAATATCCTCACGCTTATAGGTAAGCTGCAAAAATTTATCCTCTTTTGCCTTCAAAAGCATATCACTGGGAATATCAATCAAATCCTCTTCCGTAAAATTTCCCCTGTGCGCAAGCAATTTATTATTGCCTGAAAAAAGAGTAATAATACTGCTGGGATATAAAGCCAAAGAATTAAATTTTTCCTGAATACTATTAATAATAGCCTGCTCGGAAAGCTGTTCGTTCTTTTTAATATCAGTCAGCACAGTGCCGAAAGAAATAATATGCGTTTTATCCAAAGACAGAAAATATAATAAAACAGAAAGCTCATCTGCCCCGTTTATTTCATATTTTTCCAAGCTGCGGCAGTCTTTTTCCGTAAAGCTGAAAACAGCAAATGCCCCTTCATCGGGCAGCTGCTCATTATCCAAAAGCTGTGCCAGACTAATGCCTTTATAATCAGAACGGCTCACATCCTGCATGAGCACTTCAAAATAGGGAGACGCACTTTTGAGCACGCCTTTCTCAAAAATCCCAAAGAACGTATTAAAATTTTGCAGCGAATTTTCCCAGCTTGCTAAAACATCTTCCTTTTTATCCGCGGTACCCCAGGACAAATTATCCCATGTTGTTTTGGCTAAAAACGAAGTTGACTGTAAATGAATTTTTCGCTCTAAAACCGCCATAATTTCTGTTGTCAATAAATTCAAATAGCGGGAATTGATATTGTCTTCCATTAATGACAGCACGTTGCTGAAATTTTCTTCTTCAAACTGACGGCTGACATTTTTTAAACTGCTGTAGGAAAGAGAAATAATCGGCACGGAAATAAGCGCAACAAAAATAAAGACAAAGAAAAAGATTTTTGTTTTTAAGGTCAACTTCATGCTTGCATCCAACTACATTTTCAAAAGTTTTTTACGCAGTCCCTCACGGGTAATGCCAAGAAGTTTCGCAGCTTTGCTCCGATTGCCCTGACAAAACTCCAAAGCTTCCCGAATAAGACGCTCTTCCTGTTCTGACAGAAGAAAATATTTTTCCTCATCAGCCGGAGAAGAACTTTGCGCCAGTATAGGTGTTTTTTTCTGTAATATCAATCCTTCATTTCTCAATTCATTTTTATTCAATTCCTCTTTTAATTCGCTTTGACTGAAAAATTCCTGAATACGCGCGGATAAATCAGAAAATTCCACGCAGCTGGAAAAACAAAGCACAGATAACCGCTCCATTTCATTATTTAATTCCCGCACATTACCTTTCCATTCATAATTGAGAAAGGCTTGTTTTACCTGTTCGGAAAAAGAAAGGCTTTCACGTCCAATCTGTCTGCAATAGCGTTCTAAAAATTTCTGCGCCAGCAATAAAATATCTTCGCCCCGCTTTCTGAGCGGCGGAATATTGATTTCAGCTACAGCCAGGCGATAATACAAATCTTCACGGAATTTGCCCTCCTGCATGGCTTTCTGTAAATTGGCATTGGTGGCAGAAATCACTTTCACATCAACAGGAATTGCCTTTGCGCTTCCCACCCGGTAAATTTCTTTTTCTTCCAGCACGCGCAGGAGTTTTGCCTGATTAACAAGGCTCATGTCCGCCAGTTCATCTAAAAAAAGAGTGCCGCCGTCAGCTTCCTCAAAAAGCCCTTTACGCTGGCTGACGCCTGTAGCAACGCCTTTTTCAATGCCAAACATTTCGCTTTCAAACAAAGACTCGGGAATTGCCGTACAATTCACGGGAATAAATGGATTTTCCCGTCTTGGAGAATGAAAATGGATATATTTTGCAAAAACTTCTTTTCCTGTGCCTGTTTCACCCAAGAGCATGGTATTAATCGGAGTTCTTGCAATATTGCTTGACATTTTTATGCATTTTTGCATTTGCGGACTCTGCCCGATAATTCCATGTCCTGAAAGGCTTTCCTGCATAATCCCGATAAGATGTATATTTTTTTGCTTTAAAATGGCTTTTGCTTCTTCCAATTCCTTGTTTTGTTTTGATAATTCTTCAATAAGCCGTGTATTATGCAAATCTCTGCCTTCAACTTTCACCAGCATAAGTCCAAACGCTTCGGCAAGACGCGTCAGCTTTTCAGGAGCAGAACCCTCAGCCGTATAGGCAAAAAGCTTTTGCTCATCAGCAGGTCTTTCCCATGCCACATCATCACAAAGCCCGATAATTATATCTAAAATTTTGTCTTCATCCATAGCACATTACCTTTTTTCCAGAGATTGAACCCATTTCAGCACTTCGGCAACAGGTTTGATTAAATCTGCAGGAATATATGCATTTTCCGTTCCATCTGCATACAAACTCCGTGCAAGCGGAACATTGCGCATAATAGGTATTCCCTCTTCTTCTGCCACTTTTATCATACGCTGGGCAAGAAAACCCTCACCTTTTGCCAAAATCACAGGCAGCGGCGTTTTGTCTTTTTCATAGTCAAGTGCCACAGCATAATGGGTTGGGTTTGTCACTAAAACCTTAGCTTTTCGGACATTGCCCATGGAATTTTGCGCCAGTAATTCCTGATGAAGCTGCTTGCGTTTACTTTTAATATGCGGATCGCCTTCCATTTCCTTATATTCGCGTTTAACTTCATCTTTACTCATCATGTGCTGTTTGGTGTACTGCCAGCGCTGGAACATATAGTCAAGTCCTGCAATCACGCAAAATGCCCCGCTTGCAAAAATGAGCAAATCTTTTACAGCCTGCCCCAAAATTCCCCACAAATTTTCAAGGCTGGAAGTCTGAATTTTGAAAAATACCGTCATATATTTGCTGAGCACATAATACACAGCAAAACTGATAACAAAAACTTTAATCAGATTTTTCAAAAATTCCACAGCATTTTTTATGGAAAAGACCTTTTTAAACCATTTGGACGGATTGAGATTTTCCAGCTTGGGCATGGCGGCTTTCATGCTGAACAAAAAGCCCACCTGCACCAGATTTCCAATAATTCCCATTGCCATAACCAGCACCACAATAGGGATAACCACCCAAATAAACACATCAAAAACAACATAAATAATCTGCCCGATCGCCTCTGTATACGGCAAATGGAAGCGGTCAAAGGTAACCAAAAACATGGCTGAAACTTTTTCATAAATACTGTCGCTCATTGCCACCAAATAAGCCACGAGCACAAAGACAGTCAAAGCGGTTGCTATTTCCTGACTTTTACATAAATCCCCTTTTTCTCTTGCTTCACGGAGTCGCTTCGGGGTCGGTTGTTCGGTTTTATCGTCACTCATAAAACAAGTCCTAATTTATGTAAAACGTGCGCAAATCCATCGTTGATAATGGGCATAAAGCTTGTTACCAGAAGCCCGAAATAGAAAATAATCAAAAAGGAAGTAATTCCGCTTTTAATCGGCATGGCAAGAATATACACATTTAATTGTGAAGCAAATCTGTTCACAAGCCCTAAGGAAATATCCGTAAGCAGACACGCCACGACAATAGGTGCTGAAAATAAAAGCATAAGCTCCATGAGATACACCACTTGTTCTGCAATCAAAAGCGATAAATCAGAACGGGCAAACCCGCTGAGCGGCAGTAATTCCGTCACCGGATACACGAGATAACTTGTATATAAAAATTGCAGGAAAACGAGAAAAGCGCCGCCTGAAAAGAAAATATAGACTATACCCTGAAAGAAAAAAGAGCCCAAAGGAGATGTCTGTTCGCCGGATAAGGGATCTGCACCCATGGCCTGCGTAAGCCCGCGCTGGTTATCTATAAAAAAGCCGGCAGACTGAATTGCCCAGAATAAAATCCCCACCAGCAAACCAATCAGCAAGCCCAAAATAGTTTCTTTGAGCAACAGCGCAAAAAGATGCAGAAAAAAGAATGTTCCCTGTCCGTCCAAAGGCAGTGTATCCAAAAGAAGAGGGTGTAAAAGCAAATAGATAGAGAAACCAACCGCAAATTTCAATGTACCTGTCAAAATGCTTGACGCCATAAACGGCAAAACAATCATCACCATGAGTATCCGCGGCAAACCAAGCGTAAAAGCCATCACATGATCCATAACATTTAAACTTTCAAGTAAGGCTTCCATACAGTATTTTCTCTACAACAAATAAAAACGTGAAAAAATTTCATGCCCGAACTGGAGAATTTGTCCGCTCAGCCAGCCTCCCATAAGAAAAAGCGTAATGATAACAGAAATAAGCTTGACCCCAAAAGCCAGTGTCTGTTCCTGAATTTGGGTAATCGCCTGAATAAGACTTAATAAAATACCCACCACTGACGCCACCACAATGGGAGGAAGTGACAACATCAAGATGAGATAAAGGGCTTGTCCGGCTAAATTAAGAACGTCCATAACTATCCTGTTTTATTACTTAAAAACGTATTCTCTCAATGGGCTGAACAGAAATTTCCGGCGTTATTTCCTGATAGGCAACCACAGGAAGCTCATAAAATTCTCCTTCAATCAAACGGCGCACATAACGGCGTATATCCATTGACGCGAGAAGTACCGGTTTTTGCTTGCTTTTTTGTACTTTTGCAAACGTTGCACGCAAGGCGTCCAAAATTTGTTTGGAGCTTTGCGGGTCAAGCGCCAAAAATGCTCCGGCAGAAGTTTGGCGAATAGCTTTACGCACTATTTCCTCCACTTGCGGGTCAAGCAAAATAGCAGGCAATAAATTCAATCCCTTTGAATACATATAGCTGATTTGGCGTTTGAGCCCGCCGCGAACGTATTCAGTCAGCATAACCGTATCTTTTTCTTTTGGCGCCCATTCAATAATGGTTTCCAAAATAGTCCGCAAATCACGAATGGAAACTTGTTCCTGCACAAGACGCTGGAAAATTTCTGCAATACGCTGCACAGGCAAAAGGCGTGTGGCTTCACGCACAAGGTCAGGGCTTCGTTCTTCCATTCTGTCAAGCAAATATTTTGTTTCCTGCATACCCAAAAATGTGGACGCATGCCGAGCCAAAACAAGGGATAAATGATAGGACAAAATTTTTGCAGGAGACATACAGGAAATGCCTGCCCTCTCCAATGACGCCGCAAAGCTTTTTGAAACCCAAACGGAGTCAATATTGGGCAGGAACGCTTCTCCCACTTTATAGTCAATACCGAGCATTTTCAGGTTATCGACCGTATCACGGACCAAAATCATGTCCTTTTCCAATTCACCTTGTGACATGGGTATTTCATTGAGGTTTAAAATATAGGAAATGCCTGAAAGCCCCTCATGCGGACGAATATGAATACCGGGAAACGGCACGCCCAAATCAAAATAAAGAGCTTGGCGCAAATCAATCAGCTCCTCATTTAAACTTTCATAATCAAGTTCCCGTCCAAACTCACCGGAAATATCCAAAATAATCGGCACAGTGGGCGCAAAACTGTCCACATTTTCAGAACTTTTTGTCTTTTTCTTCTTTTTGGCAGCAGCAGGCGCAAGGTTCTTTTGCAGTTCTTCACGAGGATCCGCCTGATTTCCCCGTTCGCCGAGCCGCTTCAAAACATAGCCAAAACAGCAGAGAAGCACTGCCAGCGTCATAAGCTGCGGCTTTGGAAAACCGGGAATAAGAGAGAAAAGGAAAATAAGCCCGCCTGCCATCAAAATAGCCTGAGGCTGTGCAAAAAATTGCTGTCCAACCTGCGTGCCGACATTGTCGTCACTGTCGCCCGTGCGCGTAATCAAAATACCCGCAGAAATGGAAACAAGCAGAGACGGAATTTGTGAAACCAAGCCGTCACCAATGGTCAAAATACCATAGGTATGCAGAGCTTCCCCGCCGGTCATGCCGTGCTGGGTAATGCCAATAATGGTGCCGCCAACAATATTGACAACGGCAATAATCATGCCTGCAATGCTGTCCCCTTTTACGAATTTCATGGCACCGTCCATTGCGCCGTACATCTGGCTTTCAAGAGATACGCGTTCACGCCGTTTTTGAGCTTCTTCCATATCAATAACGCCGGCGCGCATATCCGCATCAATGGACATCTGTTTTCCGGGCATAGCGTCAAGGGTAAAGCGCGCACCCACTTCGGCAACACGTTCCGCACCTTTGGCAATAACTAAAAACTGGACAATGGTTAAAATCAGGAAGACAACAGCACCGACAACAAAGTTGCCGCCAAGGGCAAAATCCCCAAAGGTAAAAATAATTTCCCCTGCGTCAGCCTGCAAAAGAATAAGTCTTGTTGTGGTAATATTTAAACCCACCCGAAACAGGGTGGTAAAAAGAAGCATGGTCGGGAAAACCGAAAAATCCAGAGCAGTCCGCACATACATACTCATCATCAGCATGAGGAACGAAAGCGCCATATTGATACCGATGAGCGTATCAACAAGGGGAGTCGGCATGGGGATAATCATAAGAGCAATAACAACAACAATAAGGAAAACCATATTGATGTCATTGTGACGGGTAATCAGAGAAACTGCCTTAACAGATTTATCGTATACACTCATACTTATTTATTTCCTTTATATAATAAGTACATATCCAACATATTTTTTGCTTCGTCACTCCTGTTTTCCAAAAAGAGAGCTTGGGCTTTCAATAAATAATATATAACTTTCCTGCCCGTCAATACATTACCGTCAAAAACATTTTCCAAATATTCAAGAGCGGCAGCACCGTTTTTCTGCAAAATACTGACAGATGCCAGCAGTGCAAACACACTGACATCATAGGGATTATTTTCTGTTACTTCCAGAAGAGCTTTCAAAAGCCGTTCCGCTTTTTCATACAAGCCCATGCGAAAATACAAGTATCCTAAAATATGTAAAGATTTTTGTTCGTCTATTGTCAGCATTTATCCCCCAATCATCAAACCGCAGTAAGCTTGCAGCAGATCTTTGTTTTCCTGCAGCGGACGCAAATCCTGCTGGACTGCCTGCATGACAACAGTATTGTCACTTGCTGCCAATTTTTCCAGACACTGCCCAATATTTTGCGCAAACACTTCGGAACGCAGAATATGCCCGTCCCCGGTATGAGGACTTAAGCTTTCCTCGATTAATTGGGCATAATTATTGGGTGCATAAAGGTCTTCAAGCCCTGCTTCATACAAAACGGACGCTGCAAGATTTTCAGCTTTTGGCAGAGCTCCTGCCTGTTCGAAATCCATGACATTTTGGATACCGAGATTGGAATCAAGTAAATTTATTTTCATGACTTACCCTGCATCAATACGTTAAATTTATCATGCAGATAATAGACACTGTTTTCAAGGTCTGCCCCGGTAAGCCTGTCATCAGAAAAACGCAGTCCCAAAATACAGTTATCCCCTGCAATGCTGCCGTATATGGGCGGAATGTGCCCCTTGTCAAAGGAACAAAATTCTAAAACTTTGCGTGCCATCTCAGTATCATACACGCTAAATTTTCTTGCCATATATACCAGTAATTCTTCTGTATTATCCTGAATTTGCTTTTCAAAATAAAGCGTTCCGACATTCTGAATTTCAAGCTGGACAACAGCGCTGTCAGAAAATGAAAGTTCAGCAATTCCAATACGTTTTGCAAAATCTGCTATCGCTGCATCAATCATAGTTTACTCCAAACCTGCTAAATATTCATCTTCACGTTCAATAACTTTATCAAGGGCTTGCTGGGCTACGTCCATAACCTTTTGATAAGTTTGCATATCATCAAAAATTTTATCCGGGAACTGACGCAGCATGCCCACAAAATCCTGCATAAACAAAACTTCCCGTTCAATATCCGGAGCTTTTGCTTTTTGGGCAATTTCTTCGATATGCATTGTGCCAAGATAATTGATTTCCCGAAAGCCCACCACAGCAGATAAAATATCCATGGATTTCAAGCCGCTGTTTGTGACCTTATGTTCATTTTCCCAGCGGTTAACCAAATTTTCACATTGCACATAGGCACTTTGCAGTAAACGGACTTTTCCCAAATTTTGGTGCACAAATTCCAAATGCGTTTTATCCATGCTGGGACTGTCAGAGGAAATATCACTGGAAATGGACGCAAACAAAAAGTCCATTGCTTTCTCAAAACCTGCATCACCATATTTTTCATTAATATATTGGAACGCATTTGTAATGCTTGTAAAATCAAAGGTCACCTGTCTGTATAAATCACGCGTATCATCGCTTGTGCCAATATCCTCAAAGCCGGAACGTGACAGCGCACCATGCAGCCCTGTTTTTATTTCATCACCGTGTTTTTCTTCAAGTTCCTGTATTGCTTCACGAATACCTGTTTTTACATCATCACTGACAGCGGGGTCATTTTCAAATTCTTCTGCAATGCTTTTCAGGCTTGCCCAGGCATCGGTATAATCGGAAAACTGCTGCAATGCCTCACGAAGAGCATTTTCTTTTCCCGGTTTTGCCTGCAGACTGTCTTTTAAAATGTCAATCTGCTTATTCTTGCCGGCTTTGTGCATAAGTTCCTGATACAGCTGTACACGCTTCTTCGTCGCTTCATCAGTCTTTTCCCTGTCTTTTCTTTCTTCAAGCTCAAATTCTTTTGTCGTATCAACTGCAAAGGTCATTTCTTCTGCGGCATCGGCAAGCAGGGATAAAGGAGAAGAAATAAGCTGTACCTGCTGCCCCAGCAAAGAGCCGATACTGTTTGCTCCGCCGGCAGCTCCTGTATTTTGCGCTGCCATAGTTGAAAATTGATTATTTTGTACCGAAAAATCAAAAGCCATAGCTCAATCCTTTTTTCAAAATACTTTACCCAAAAAGCTAAGCAATAATCATACCAAACATATACATGGTACAGCATAAAAATTACATTTTTAACTTGTTCTTATTTTCATTTTCTTATATATTATTTTTAAGATTAAAGCAAATAACTATGCAAAAAAAATTTATTTTTAATATGCAAACTTTTTTGGCATTTACCATAGATTTTTTTTGCAATACTATAACACAATACAAAAAAAAGAAAATTTTTAGTCAGTTATTGTTATCACATCTTTTGGCATACTTTTTGCTAAAACATTACTCAACAATTACTCAAATAAAACACAACTCATAAAGGAGAAGAATATGCCAGTAAGCGGAGTAAGTGCACCAAGCACCATTGCAACAGTCAGTTCCTGCGATACAGGCAGAAGCATTCAATTTATGTTTGCAAAACTGCAGCTGGAACAATCAAATATCTGCAAAACACAAGCTGAAGCATATATGGATAAAATTGAAGCTGCTCAAAAAGAACAAAAAGAATGTGCGGATATGATTGCAAAAGCAAGAGAACTGCAGAATAATGCCAAGAATGGAACAGGCGATTGTCCATGGGATAAAAAAGCATCCATGATGCCCCAGGAAATGGCAGATTATTATAATAAACACGGTATCAAATATGATACAACGGGTAATGACCTTGCCAATAATCCTGATGAATGGGACTATAATATCAAATCCCTGACAAACTATCAGGAAACACTGGGTTCTTACACCCAAACAGATATGGTATATTTACAGGACTTTATGAGCCAGTATAACTCTTTCCTTCAGGGTGCCAACAGTGCAATTCAGGACAGCAATGATACATTAACGGCTATTTTGAAAGGATAAATCCATGCCAAAAAATTTGGTATAATTGATAACTAAAAAGCATACGGCATCAACACAAATTAACTTTAAATACAGGAGAAAAAATATGTCAGTCGGCGGAGTAAACGCACCAAGCACCATTGCAACAGTCAGTTCCTGCGATACAGGCAGAAGTATTCAATTCATGTTTGCAAAACTGCAATTGGAACAGTCAAACATCTGCAAAACACAGGCAGAAGCATATATGGATAAGATTGAAGCTGCTCAAAAAGAACAAAAAGAATGTGCGGATATGATTGCAAAAGCCAGAGATTTACAGCAGCAGGCTAAAAATGCAGGAAAAGACAAATGCACGGAAATGCCTCAAGATATGGTTGATTATTTTAATAAAAACGGATTAAAATTTGATACTGCGGGCAGCGACAATCTGCATACAAGTGACGAATGGGATTATAATATCAAATCCCTGACAAACTATCAGGAAACCCTTGGTTCTTATACCCAAACAGACATGGTTTATCTTCAGGACTTTATGAGCCAGTATAACTCTTTCCTTCAGGGTGCCAACAGTGCAATTCAGGACAGCAACGATACATTAATGTCTATTTTGCGCGGATAATACCAATATTCCATTTATAAGTTTTAATAAATTTACAATAAAAGGAAAAAATTATGAACTTTGCCGAACAGGAACAAAAAATTGCCGAACTCAAAAGCCAGCTTCAGGCGCTCAACAAACAATTTGACGAAACCATGAAAGCAAATAATCTCACTCTTGAAGATTTAAAAACAGCGGAAAAAGATATTCCTGCCGAATACCGTGATACATGGGATAAATTAAAAAATACAATTCAGGCAAGTGCAAAAACAGCTGCCCAAGCTGAAAAGCCTGTCGCTTCTTCAAAAGCAGGCACAGGCAGAAGAAATGCCATTCGCCTGTAATTTTTTCTGCATTTTTATATCAACGACTTTAACTTTCATGAGGCTATCCTATGAACAATGAACCTGTTATCAACTATTCCGAAGAAGAAATAAAACAAATTGCCAACGGCATTGCCGGCGGTTTAACCATTGCACAGGCAACCAATACCGATCCCCAAACTCTTGAAGCTCTTTATAGCCTTGCTTACAAGTGCTATACAGTAGAAGACTATGCCAGTGCAGAAACCATTTTCCAGGCTCTTTGTCTGTATAGACATGATGAAGAAAAATATTGGATGGGTCTTGCCGGCTGCCGTCAGGCTCTTGAAAAATATCAGCAGGCTATTGACGCCTACAGCATGGCTGGTTTGGCTACACAGCTCAAAAATCCACTTCCATTCTTTTACGCAAGCCAGTGTTTCTTAAAAATGGGAAACAAGGAAAGTGCAATTGGAAGTATAAAATCACTCCTCACTATGGGTGATGACAACAATAGTGAACATCGGCTTTGCAAAGAAAAAGCCCGGGAAATTCTTAAACTTTTAGAAGAAAATCAAGATTAAAACATCCATTGCAAAGAAGTTCAGCGGGAAACATTATGTCAATGCAAATACAAAATTCCGGTCAATCCAGTATAAACAATATTGAAGAGCTTTATGCATCAACCTTGCAGGCATTAAACCAAAGTTTGCAGAAGCTCCAGACAGAGGGACTTCCAAAAGCAAATACGGCAAGCACATCAGCAAAATCCGATGTTCCTGAATTGCCTGCTCCTTCACACCATGGACTTTCCCTTGAAACGCTCATAGATGCTCTTGGTTTTGAACAGAGAAAAACAAACTGTCAGGCAGGTTTAACAAGCCTTGAAGCAAAAGCGGCAGAACAAAAAGAAGTGAATGAAAAAAATCTTGAAGAGCTTGGCAAACAACTCGACAAGATGAAACAGCAAAAAGTCCTCAATGTCTTTCAAAAAATCTTTTCTGCCATTGGTGCTGTCATTGGTGCAATCGCCGCGGCAGCGACCATTGCCGTGGGCGTTATGACAGGCAACCCTTTGCTTATTGCAGCGGGTGCTATTGGTGCGGTTATGGCAGTGGATTCAATTATTTCACTTGCATCAAACGGCGAGGCAAGCCTGACGAAAGGCTTTACGGAACTTGGCAAAGCCTGCGGTATGAGTGATGAGGCAGCAGGCTATTTTGGCATGGCTATGTATGGAGCCATGGCGCTTACCAGTATTGCGTTAAGCCTTGGTGCCGGTTTCTCAAATGCTGCTTCCAGTACAGCAAAACTTGCTGACGGTGCGGCAAAATTATCCGGTTCTTTAAATACACTCAATAATGTACAAAAGGGTCTCAATATTACCAACTCTGTTATTTCAATAGGAACAGGAGCAACAACTATTGCCGGTTCTGTCGTTGAATATCAGGTAAATACTTCTAAAGCCAGCCAAAAGGAACTGGAAGCCATTCTGGAACGTATCCGCCAATCATCAGAAATGGAAAAAGACCTTATTGAATCCGAAATGCAGCGGAGCAATGACTTGCTTGGCAAGGTAAAAGATATTGTGGACAACAGCAATGCAACCCAAACAGCCATTTTAACAGGCTCACCCAGTTTTGCATAACAGCTAATCGTAAGAGCAAAACACAGGAGCAAACTATGTCACAAGTAAACTTAAATAACAATTCAACCATTTATGAATTATATAATTTAAATTTTTCTTCAGCTGAACAAGCCGCAAAAACACAGACAGCACAAGATTCCGTTCCTGCCGCAAAAACAAAAGCGGCAAACACAGCATCTGGTCCTACGCTTGAAAACCCCACCATTTCCTCCTCTGACATGAAAGCAGGACTTACCGGTGCTTCTTCCATGTGGGCAAAAGCATTAAGCCTTATTACACAAATGAGTGCAGAACAGCGTCAGGCAACACGCGACCAAAAAGCTCTGCAAACGGAAATGGAAATTGATAATATTATGGAACAGGCAAAAAACATACAAAATAAAGCTATTACCCAATTAGTGCTGGGTGTGGCAACCGGCGCCATGTCCATTGGCATGGGTTTTGGAGGAATTGGTTTACAGGCAACAGGAAAAGACCAGGTGTTTATGACCAGTTATAACAACATTGCATCAGGATTTTCAGGTGCTTTGAATGGAGCTACGCAATCAGCCGGCTCTTTCTTTGACGCTGAAACAACGAAACTTCAGGCTCAGCAAGAACAAATCAAAGCAATGAATGATCAGCTGGATTCTCTTGACCAGGCTCTCAAGGAACTTGTCCAAAAGGCTCTTGATACCCAAAATGCCATTCAGGAAAATATGAACCAGACACGCACAAAAATTTTGGGATAAATTTGACAAGAAACAAAAATCCCAGTATTTAAATTGAGGGAGTATTTATGCTGCAAACCGTTATTAATACACTTTGTTCGCATGCAAAATGGAAAATGCCGCAACAAAATGCCCAGGGAAAATACTGCTTTTTCCTTGATAACAATGTGGAATTTTCCCTTTTCTCCCCCAATGGGCAAGATTGTATTTTTCTTGTAAAAATAGCCGCTGTTCCTCAGGGAAATGAGGGAGAAAATTTTATACAAAATATTGCTGCAAAAGCTGCCGGTATGTATAAAAAGAAAAAATCCATTCTTTCCATACAGGAAAATACTGTTTATTTACACCGTATTATATTGAAACAAGACATGGCTGAAGAACAAATTTTGCAGACTGCAAAAGAAATTCTCAATGACGCGGATATTTGGCATACTGCCCTTGCACAGGGAAGCAGCCAAAGATCACCGTTTTCGTTTTCCATGGCAGGAATGAAATTTTAATATGCAGAAAAAAATTATTTTCCTTTTCTTTGTGATAACAAGCCTGATTATCCCCCGTATTGCCATGGGGGCTTTGTCCTTTAATAATCCGTTCTCCTATTATGCAGAACAGCAGGATATCAATACCGTGCTTATGCAGTTTGCAAAATCCCAAAACTACACGGCTGTTGTTTCCCCGGAAATTGAAGGAAAAATCAGCGGACGCTTTAAAAATATCAATCCCAATGATTTTCTGAGCAGTATGCATTCTGCCTTTCAGGTGGCTTACTATCATATTGATAAAACACTTTATTTTTATAATGTAAATGAATTTAATCAGGGATATGTATCTCCGCAGGCAATGAGTGTAAAACAAATGTATGCACTCTTAAAAGATGCCCGTGTTTTTTCACCTGATCTCATGCCCTCCATAGGGAAAAACGGTTCCATTATCCATATTCAGGGGCCGCAGAGCTATATTGACAAAATCCTTCAGGCTGCCAATTCTTTTGAACAAATCCAAATGCAGCAGACGGTAATGAAAGTTTTCCCGCTCAAATATGCATGGGCTGATGATATTACCATTTCCAGCATGGATAAAGACATTACCATTCCGGGCGTTGCCACAATTTTACGCGCTATGCTTACAGGTGAAACAGTTTCTCCCAGCCGCCAGAAACAGCATAAAGCAACAGTTGAGGGTTTAAACGGCTCTGGGCTCAGTGCTGTTGGCAATGAAGAAACAGAAGAAAAGCAGACAGAAAGCTCCACGCAAAATTTCAATGCCTCCAATATCATGGCAGACCCCCGCGTCAATGCCGTTATTATCAATGACGCTTCCTACCGCATGCCTTATTATGCCGATGTCATTGCAGACCTTGACAAGCCTGTTGAACTGGTCGAAATTCACGCGGCTATTGTGGACATTAATACCAATTTCAGCAGAGAACTCGGCATAACCTATCAAGGCAGAAACCAACACAATGAAGGCTGGAGCGCCGGCGCAGAACTGGGCAGCAATACCGACAGATTCAGTCCGCTTCCCAATGCCGGTCAGCTGGGAGCCGGCGGACTTTCTCTTTCCACTATTTACACCATGGGGTCTGACTTTTTCCTTGCAAAAATTCAAGCACTGCAGGAAGACGGCGAAGCCCGCATGCTGGGCAAGCCCTCTGTTTTGACGGTGGACAATGTACAGGCAAGTCTGGAAAATACCAGCACTTATTATTTAGAAGTTGAGGGCTATGAAACTGTTGACCTTTTCAAAGTGGAAGCAGGAACAATTTTACGCGTTACCCCGCATATTATCAAAAATGCTGACGGTACATCATCCATTAAATTAGCGGTTAATGTGCAGGATAATCAAAACGACAATAATAATGCTCCCCTCAAAAGCGGCGGCATTGCCCCAATTAAACAAACCAAAATCAATACCCAGGCCATTGTTGGTTCCAATCAAAGTTTGCTGATTGGCGGCTATTATTACGAAGAAAAAACCGACAATGACAGCGGTGTTCCTGTTTTAAAAAATATCCCTGTTCTCGGACACTTATTCAAAAGCACCACCAAGGGAACCAGACGCATGGAACGCCTTATTTTGATTACGCCTAAAATTATTCGTTTGGACGAACTTCCCAAGGCGCCCGATTATGTTGATGTAAAAGAATTTTCAAAATCACCGACCCAAAGTGATTATGAACAAAGACCACTACCCCAACCAACAACTGGCAGCGGCTGTACAAAAAAATCTACACCTGTCCAAAGTCAAAGCTAAGAGTGAACTATGCCTCAGCAAAACGGAATACTTCTTCATATCTTTTCCGGCTGCCATATAGGTGCGGAACTTTGCCTTTATCAAGGTAAATATATTTTTGGCAGTGATGAAACATGCGATTTTATTTTGTCTGATAAAAGCATTGCCGGTAAACATTTTTTGCTGGAAATAACAGCAAAACCACTTACACTTGAAGAAAACAGCGAACAGGAATATACTGTAAATGTCACCCCTCTTGACGAAAAAATTAGAATCAATCATGCGGAAATTGCTGAAGAAACTACTTGGGAACAAGGCACCGTCCTCTCCGCGCAGGAAGTCACCTTTGCCTGGACAAAGGACAATATGCCTGAACTTATCCAAAAAGTTTACGGCAATCTTTACCAAAATCCTCAAACAGACAGTGAAAAACAAGCACAAGTAAATACGGAAGAAAAGCAAAGTAATGAGCCAAGCCATTCAGCTGAAGAAACCGACAACATGATTGGCACAAAAGAAAATAACGACAGCAAACTAAATTTGCAGCAAAAAATAAAATCTCCGAAAAATTTACTCGTTCTTTTTCTTGCGCTTCTCACTCTGGCAACCCTTGTTTTTACCTTTACACCTCTTGAAAAACAAGAATTGAAAGACACGGAATTTATGCAAAAAATCCTGGCTGAACAAGGTTTTCCGCAAATTGAAGTGGTGACTACGGAAAAAGGCATACTCTGGCAAGGCATCATTGACGATGACAGCGACCAGGCAAAGCTTTACAGTTTGGCACAATCTATGCATTTTCCTGTGTATCTGGAACTGATTATCAAAGATGACGTCATAAAAACTTTTAACCAAATTTTAGGCTTGGAGGGAATTTATCCAACCATAAAAATAGACAGGGAGCAAATATTCCTTGGCTATTATGTAAAAGAAGCTTTATACCGGCAAAGTGCAGAAAAAGCCCTCATGGAGATGTTCCCAAAATACGGAGAACTTGAGCACAAAATTATAGAAGAAACAATTTATGAACCGGAATTAAAAGATAAACTTGCTGCCATGCAGGAAAAATATCCTTTACTTCAGCTCAGCCCCATTTTTGATAAAGGAAAATTAATTTTCAATACTCCTTTTTCAAAACAGGAAAAAGCAGAAATTAATACGATTTTTGCAGAACTTGAAGAGGACTTGGGTTTCAAAATTGTCTATGAATTTATGGAGTTAACCGCACCAAAAGCTAATTCCATTCAATCACAAAATACCAATAAACCTGTTGACCCCAATAATAAAGCCAATACTGTTAACTTTGTTGTAACCAGTGTCAATGTTGATGCAATTCCGTTTATCACACTGAGTAATAACGAAAAAATTTTTATTGGCGGAGTCCTGCCAAACGGCGGAATTTTAGAAGGAATCGGGTTAACAGAATTAACTATTAACTATAACGGTTCATTAACAATTTATCCCTTACGAGGTAATAATGAGTAATTTTATTTCCCTTTTTGATGTGCTTGAAAACCAAGGTTCCCTCACCCCCATCAAAGATGAGATTCTGACCTTGAAACTAAACGTAAAAAAAGAAATGGACAAAGGGCTTACGCCTGATGAAATGAAACTTGCCAAAGAAGAAGAAAAAGCCCTTCTTGCGGCTGAAAACATTTTAGAAAAATTATAGGAGCTTATTATGAGTCAAATCGGTGGAATTAATATCAATAATTTTTTCAATAATAATATGGACGCCATTTCCAATAAGGGCGCTGAATTGGAAAAACAAATGCAGGCAATTTCAGACGGCGGCGAAGTTGGTCCGGAACAAATGCTCGCACTGCAATTTGAAATGGGACAATACAATGCACTCTTGGAATCTATTTCTACTGTCACAAAAAGTTTGACCGACTCTATGAAAAGCATTGCCCAGCGTGCCAGCTAATATATTGAAAATTTAAGGAAAATAGTATGTTTAATGCTGAAGAAATAAAACGATTACTGGATATTGCCAGCGTTGGCAGTCATAAAGGAATGAGCTTTGATGCCCGCACTATTTTTGAAGTGATTTTGGCACAGAACCCTGAACACAGCGGCGCAAAACTTGGCCTTGCTCACAATTACATCACAGTCAATGAGTTTGATAAAGCAAAAGAACTTTTAATAGACGTCATTGCAGGCAATGCTCAGGACCTTGACGCAAAAGCCCTGCTTGGTCTTTGCTATGCCCTGACCGACAATATGACAGAAGCAAGACCTCTTTTGGAAGAAGTAAAAAACAGTGACTGTGCTTCTAAAGAATTGGCTGACATTCTTTTAGGAGTAAAATAACCCTGATTTTTTCTTATGGATATTGCAAGCCTTACCCAAACATTCAAACAAGTTTTTGAGATTTTTGAAAATTCAAATATCTCACAGGGTACTGTATCGCAAAATCCACAAAATAATGAACCTGATAAAGAGCTTGTTGCTGAATTTGAAAACTATTTGCAGGAACCAAATTCTCCGGAACAGGCTGATTTAAAGCAGGCGGATTTTCAGCAGGTAAATCCTGAAGAAAACCTTGAACCGCAAACAAAGGTTCCTTCTGAAATTCACGCTGAAAACATTGAACAAACAGCTCCGCAAAGTGATATTCAAGAAGTCCGCGCTAAACCCGGCATTGCAGAAAGCATTTCTGTTGAACCCCAGGAATATTTTGCAGAAATACAAAACATTCTGACACAGTTAGAAAATAACAGCCTGAATACGGGCGAGCTTTTTCGCTTGCAATATCTTACTAATATGCTTAATGTGCGAATTACACAAAACAATTCACTTTCAAAATCAACCACGGAACAATTTGAAACCGTCTTAAAACAACAAGGGTAAAATAATGAAAGAAAATGCGCGCAAACCAAAATCTTACTTTTCCTTTTTCCTGCTTATTTTTGCTCTTGTTTTTACCCTTTCTGCCTGCCAAAAAAATTTGTATCAGGATTTAAATGAACAACAAGTCAATGAAATGCTTGCTCTTTTGCTCAAATATGAAATGAAAGCAGAAAAAGTTTCACAGGGGAAAGGACTGTTTACCCTGACCATTGACGAAAAAGAACTTATTCAAGCCCTTGAAATATTAAATAAAAATAATCTCCCCCGCACTGCCTATACCAACCTTGGTGAAATTTTCAAAGGTGACAGCATGATTTCTTCAAGCACGGAAGAAAGTGCCCGCATGGCGTATGCCATTTCTCAGGAGTTAAGCGAAACCTTTTCCCGCATTGACGGCGTTCTGACAGCAAGAGTGCATATTGTTTTAGGCAGCACTGACCCAAGCACCGATACCTATACCAAGCCCTCTGCGGCAGTCTTTTTCCGCCATGTGCCCGATTCCGTTGTTACCGGCAATATTGCCCGCATAAAAGAAATTACCGCAAAGGCTGTTCCCAATCTGCAGTTTGAAGATATTTCCGTCATGCTCATTCCTGTACGCGAAGAAATAAGCGTGCCTTTGCAGCAAAATAAATCCCTTTATGACAAAATAAACGACACAAAGTATGGTTTCCTGCTCATCGGAATTTTATGTATTATTTTCCTTGCGGCTATTGTTTATCTTGTGCATATTTCTGTTGATTTATGGATAAAAAAATCCAATAAAAACAACGAACAAAATCAAGACGAGTAATAAAATATCATGAATAAGCAATTTTTTTATGAGAGCCTGGAAAAAAAGAGTCCGCTTTTTTCTGCCATACTTAATTTCAACCTTGAGCAGCATAAAAAGACTTTGCCTTATTCAAATCTTGAAAATTTTCTCCAAACAGATTTTTTAACCGGCAATACTTTCAAAAAATATCAAAAGCCAAGTCCTGCCCTTTTTTGGGATTTTGCTGATGAAACAAAACGGCTTGTGCTTTTGGATATACAAAGCCTTGTAAAGCTTGCCCGTGTACTCGGCGTAAGCCTTTATGCAGAAGAAATCAGTCATATCCTTGATAGAAAGTCTGTTTTGCAATTACAAAATGAGCTTGGCAAGGAATTGTATTTCTATGCACTGGAACGGGGAAAATTCAGACTGCACGAAATTAAAGAACGTTTCAAAAATACGGATAAGCAGCTTTCCTTAATCGATAAAGTTATCCGAGACGGCGAAAAAATGCTCGCCCTTTGCACACAAAACTGGCAGGAAGAATTAAAACAAATTTTTTCCCAAAACATACAGGAAACACTCCCTTTTTTAGCTGCCTGCATACAAGAAAATCCAAATATGGAAATGACGCCCGCAGAGGCGCACTTAATTTGGTTTTCTGTCAAAAAACTCCTTTTTCAAGAGGTGAATAATTCATGGCTTCCTTATTTCAATTAACAGCAAATTCCCTCTCTGCTGCTCCAAAATCAAAAATTATTAAAGCAGAGGAAATGCAAAGCCTGCTTTCTGCCAATGAACTTTTGGAAACAGCCAAAAAACGTGCAGGTGAAATTTTGGAAAACGCTGAAAAAGCCTATGAAGAACGCAAAGAGCAGGGCTATCTTGACGGACAGCTTGAAGGCAAACTCGAACATGCAGAAAAAATAATGGAAACCGTGCTTTCTTCTGTGGAATTTATTGAAAATATTGAAAATACCCTTGTGGATATTGTCCATGAATCCATTGTTAAAGTCATTGGCGAACTTGATGATCAGGAACGCATTGTGCGTATTGTGCGCACAGCTTTGCAGCATGTGCGAAACCAACAGCAAATCATTATCCGCATTGCCCCTCAGGATGAAAAATATGTACGCAATGCCCTTGCCGCCATGCTCACACAAAGACAGGGCTCCGGCTATCTGGATATTCAGGCAGACCCGCGTCTGCAGCCTAATTCCTGCATTTTGGAAAGTGAACTGGGCGTTATTGATGCAAGCCTCGATACACAATTAAAAGCTTTGGAAAATGCTTTTAAAAACAAAATACAAAACGGAAAATAAACGAAACAGTTACGGAATAAATTATGGCTTTTGAATACATTGGAGCACTTTTAAAAGACGCAGTCCAAAGCACCAACCCTGTTGAAATACGCGGTCGTGTGGAACAGGTTGTGGGCACTATTATCCGTGCCATTGTTCCGGGCGTCAAAGTGGGCGAACTTTGTATTCTCCGCAACCCTTGGGAAAATTGGGAATTAAAAGCAGAAGTGGTGGGCTTTATCAAACAGGTTGCCCTGCTCACCCCTTTGGGCGATTTACAGGGAATTTCCCCTGCCACCGAAGTTATCCCCACAGGCACTATCCATTCTGTTCCTGTAGGCGACTGCCTTTTAGGACGCGTCTTAAACGGACTGGGCACCCCCATAGACGGCGGAGCACCCTTGAAACCCAAAGGTTTTTACCCTGTTTATGCTGACCCGCCCAACCCCATGACCAGAAAAATCATTGATAAGCCTATATCCCTTGGTTTACGCGTTATGGACGGCATACTGACCTGCGGCGAAGGACAAAGAATGGGGATTTTTGCGGCTGCCGGCGGCGGTAAGAGTACGCTTTTATCCACCATTATTAAAGGCTGTTCTGCTGATGTCTGCGTACTTGCACTTATTGGGGAACGCGGACGTGAAGTTAGAGAATTTATTGAACATGACCTTGGCGAAGAAGGAAAGAAAAAGGCTGTGCTTGTGGTTTCCACCTCTGACCGCTCTTCCATGGAACGCCTGAAAGCTGCCTATACTGCCACTGCCATTGCCGAGTATTTCCGCGACCAAAATAAAAAAGTGCTGCTGCTTATGGATTCTGTCACCCGTTTTGGACGCGCCCAGCGTGAAATCGGGCTTGCAGCCGGCGAACCGCCAACCAGACGCGGCTTTCCTCCCTCTGTTTTTTCCACCCTGCCTAAACTTATGGAACGAGCCGGCAATTCCGACAAAGGCTCCATTACAGCGCTTTACACCGTGCTTGTGGAAGGCGATGACATGACAGAACCTATTGCCGACGAAACACGTTCTATTTTGGACGGACATATTATTCTTTCCCGTAAGCTTGCGGCTGCAAACCATTATCCCGCCATTGACGTACAGCAAAGCGTCAGCCGTGTTATGAATGCCATTGTCAGCAAAGAGCATAAGAAAAAAGCGCAGGCTCTTCGGAAAATTTTAGCCAAATATGCAGAAGTGGAACTGCTGGTGCAAATCGGCGAATACAAAAAAGGCGCTGACCCGGAAGCCGATGAAGCGCTTGCTAAAATTCAGGCAGTCAACAGCTTTTTAAAACAGGGACTTGATGAAAAATCCACCTTTGAGGAAACCTTGCAGGCCCTTGATAAAGCACTGCAATAACATTTTGCTCTCATGGAAAAATATCCTTTGCAGTCCCTCTTAGATGTTCGCAAATACCGTGAACAAAATGCACAAAATGCTGTCCGTCAGGCAGAAAGCCGCTATAAAGAATGTGTTAATGCTTGTCTTGAACAACAAAATAAAATTGAAAACTATCAAAAATGGCGCGCAGAGAATGAAGAAAAAAAATATGCAGAAATCCTGGGACAAAATTTGCATATTGAAGACCTTGAGGATTTTAAACAATATTTCAGTCTGTTAAAAGAAAAAGGAATAAAACTCGAAGAAGAATTATATAATTTTGAAAAACAAAAAGAAACAGCCAAACAGGCAGTTGAACAAAAAAAACAAGAATTTAAACTGGCAAAAAAAAATACAGCAAAAATTGAAGCCCATCACGAGATTTGGAAAGAAATAGAAAAAAAAGAACAGGAACGCAAAGAAGATTTGGAAGCAGAAGAATTTAAACCCTTATCCCCTCTTGGGACTGAAAACAGCGAGTAAGATATGAGTAATTTTAAAATTGATAACAATAGATTAGAACAAGTTATGGATAATTCCGGCAAATCTGAAAAAGCACATTCTGCGCCGTCCTCACGAGATGTTGCTGAATTTGAAAAAAATTTGGAAAGAAAAGAGCAGGACAACGACAAAGGGCAGGAACAAAACCAAAATCCTTTTGAAAGCATTTTTAAAAATTCCTTTTTTTCTGAAAATAAAGTCCAGGAAACACAACCTGTTCTGCAAAAAACAGATATAGATTTTGAACTGACAGATAAACTGGTGGACAGAATTTTGGTTTCTGATTCCAAAACCGGCGAAAGTGAAGTACATATACAGCTTGGCGATGATATTCTCAAGGATACAGAAATAACTCTCAAAAGATTACAAGACGGAACTTTGGAAATCAAATTAAATTCCAGCAACTATAATTCCACACAAACCCTTGTTTCACAGCAATTTGAATTAAAATCACGTCTGGAAAAAATTGAAAACTGCAATGTCACCGTTGAAGTCAATGCAGACAATCAAGAACAGGGAAACGACGCAAACAAAAAATCAAAAGGACTTTTTGATTTATACAATCAGGAAGAAAACTAAAGCATTTCCGGAAATAGTTGCAATTTATTTTCTTGGGGGGAATTATTCCCCCACCCCCCTACACGCAAAACCGTTATAGACGTTGTCTATAACGGTTTTGTTTATTAT